>DASTDR010000697.1:0-21726 GCA_035710265.1 Gemmatimonadales bacterium
CCCGAGCGGGAACGGATTCGACGCCGGCTGACCGCGCTGTGGGACTATCCGAAATACGGCGCGCCGTTCAAGAAAGGCGGGCGCTACTTCTTTTTCAAGAACTCCGGGCTGCAGAACCAATCAGTCCTGTACACTCAAGAGTCGCTCACAGCCGAGCCTCAGGTGCTGCTCGATCCGAATACGCTCTCCGCCGACGGCACCGTGGCGCTGTCGATCCTGGCCTTCTCGGAGGACGGCCGCACGATGGTCTATGGAACGTCCGGGAGCGGATCGGACTGGCAGGAATTCCGGGTTCGCGATGTGCCGACCAAGCAGGACAAGAGCGATCACCTGAAATGGATCAAGTTTTCGAGCGCCGCGTGGACGCACGATGGCGCGGGATTCTTTTACAGCCGCTATCCCGAGCCTGCTCAAGGCGCCGACGCGATGCTCGACGTCAATCGCAACCAGAAGGTCTACTATCACAAGCTCGGCACCGATCAATCCGCCGACCGGCTGATCTACGAGCGGCCCGACCATCCCGACTGGGGATTCGGCGTCGAGGTCAGCGCGGACGGCCGCTATGCGATCTACACGGTCTGGCTGGGGACCGATCGCCGCAACCGGGTCTACTATCAGGACCTCGGCGATTCTCAGAAGCCGAAGCTCGACGCGCCGGTCGTCCGGCTGCTGGATGGATTCGACGCGTCTTACGGCTTCGTCGGCAACAACGGCCCCGTGTTCTTCTTCCAGACGGACAACGGCGCACCGCGCAGCCGCATCGTCGCCGTCGACACGCGCAAGCCCGAGCCGGCGGCCTGGCGCGAGCTCGTCGCTCAAGCGGCGGACCCGATCGAAGGTTCGCAGATCGTTCACAACACCTTCGTGGTTCGCTATCTGCACGACGCCGCGTCACAGCTTCGCCTGTTCGCACTCGACGGCAAGCCCGCCGGTGAGGTGAAGCTCCCCACGCTCGGCTCGATCGCGCAGGTGACGGGCGAGCCGAAGGACGACGAAATGTTCTACACGTTCACGTCGTTCCTCTATCCCACAACGATCTTCCGGCACGACTTCAAGACGGGCACCTCAACGGTGTTCAAGTCGCCCGAGATTGCGTTCGACCCGTCCGGATACGAAACCGTGCAGGTCTTCTATCGGAGCAAGGACGGCACACGCGCGCCGATGTTCCTCACGTACAAAAAGGGGCTGAAGCGGGACGGCTCGAACGCCACGTATCTGTATGGGTACGGTGGCTTCAACGTGAACATGACACCGGGATTCTCCATTGGTGTGCTCGCCTGGCTTGAAATGGGAGGCGTGTATGCGCAGACGGTGCTGCGGGGCGGCGCCGAGTACGGAGAGGAATGGCATCAGGCGGGAATGCTCGAGCGCAAGCAGAACGTGTTCGACGACTTCATCGCGTCCGCTGAGTATCTGATTGCCGAGGGGTACACGTCGCCGCCGAAGCTGGCCATCGGCGGGGGCTCGAACGGCGGGCTGCTGGTCGGCGCGGTGTTGAATCAGCGCCCCGAGCTGTTCGGGGCCGCGCTGCCGGCGGTGGGTGTCATGGATATGCTGCGATTCCACAAATTCACGATCGGCTGGGCGTGGGTGACGGAGTACGGCTCGGCCGACAGCGTGGCGCAGTTCCCGTTCCTGTACCGGTATTCGCCGATCCACAACATGAAGCCCGGGACCAAGTACCCGCCCACCATGATCACTACCGCCGATCACGATGACCGCGTGGTGCCGGGTCACTCGTTCAAGTACGCGGCGACCCTGCAGGCGACTCAGGGCGGGCCCGCGCCGGTGCTCATTCGCATCGAGACCAAGGCGGGTCACGGCGCCGGCAAGCCGACCGCCAAGATCATCGAGGAACAGACCGACCGCTGGGCGTTCCTCGTTCACAATCTGCGAATGCAGCTGCCGCCGCTGGTGCCGTAGCCGCACCATACGTTCCGCCGGAGCTTTAGGCCGAATCCTTCCAGTCCACGGGGTAGACGCGGCCGCACTCGTTGCACTTCGCGTCCCTCATCCCTTCGGGTACGACCGCGCGGGTCGAGCACCCCGGACATACGAGGTGGGGCTGGCGGACGACGCTCCAGGCGCTGGGCCGCTGCGCCCGCACGTCCAGATCGCCCTTGGGAACGCGGATCTCGACGTGATGAACGTCGAGCACGACGTAGTCTTTTTGCGGATCTTCAACCACGCGATACCACGCCCCGCGCCGCAGCCCCTGTCCTTCCGCCCGATTGCCGCGACTGCGCGCCCAGCCGATGTCAGCCATGCTTGCCTCGCACGAGCACGAGTATCGCAGCCTGGGGCACGACGAGATACGTCTTGTTTTCGAACGTGATTTCGACCGAGGCTTTGCGGAAGAACAGCGCGTAGTCCCCTGCCTGCGCCTGCATCGGCAGATACTTCACGTCGGCCCCACTGCCGCTGAGCTTCCACGGCTCTTCATCCATGCTCGTCGGTTCGGCCATCGGGGTCCCGGGGCCGGTGGCGACGATCCGGCCTCCCTGCACCTGGCGTCCTTCGATCGCGGAGGGCGGTAGGTAAAGCCCGACGTTCGTGCGCTCCTCACCCTCCTCGGGCGTGATGAGCACGCGATCGCCTACGACGATCAGTCGCTTCGGGTCGTCTGACACGCCAGATGATTAGCCGTTTATGGGCATTTTGCGCAAGTCGCAGCCACGCCGTGATGCCCGTCACCCCTTCCCCACGTCCCGTTTATAACAATGAGGCCCGCTGAATCCCCCTCTCTGGAGCGCATAAATGCAAGACGTCACCAGCGCCGCGCAGACCCAGCAATGGGCTTTCATCCTGTCGCAGTTGTTCGACTGGGTGATGGCCGGGCTCGCGTGGATCGTGCCATTCCAGTCTCGCGTATTCAACTTCGTGCTCCAGGGCGACTCGTTCTGGGCCCTCGCCGGCATGTCGATTCTGCTCATCCTCCCCTCGGCGGTGTTCGTCGCCGGCATCTGGGGGACGATGGTCTCGCTCTACACGATTCCGTTCCGCCTCGGCCGCTCCGTCACGCTGCTGCAGTCGGTCGCGCTGGCGTGGTGGGACGGGCTGCGGATGGTGTGGTTCTACTGGGCGGGGCTCGTGAAATTTCTCATCGTGCTGGTCGGCTGGATCTGGGGCCTGCTGAAGCTGAGCGTGCAGCTCATCTTCGGCACCCTGAAGGGCGCGGTCACGTCGCCGCTCGCCATGCTCGACGCCACGTCGCGCCGCCCGGGCGTTCCCTGGGCCGCGTTCGTCCTGTTGCTGATCTGGTCGGCGGTCGAAGCGACGATCTTCACCTTCACGCTCCGTCCCACGATGGCCGAGCTGCTCGCCGACCTCACCGGATATGAGGTCAACGCGTTCGCGCTGGTCACGCTGCTCTGGATTTTCCTCGGTATCATCGTGGCCGGCAGCTTTGCGTGCATTCAGGTGCTGAACGACGCGATCAAGGCGCGCGAAACCGGGAACATCGTGTTCATGATCCTGGTCGAGATCTCGGTCGCCATGTTCGAAGTGCTGTTCCTCTATCGCGAAATGGTCGATGCCATGACGCCGTGGCTGGCGCAGCAGGGCGTCACCCTCGGCGTGGTCGGCACCCTGAGCCTCGCGTTCTTTGCGTGGGTCGGCGTGCGCGGCATGACGTGGTTCCTGTTTGGCCGTTTTGGCGCGCCCGCGTTGATCGCGGTGCTGAGCCGCCAACCGATGGGCGAAGCGGCTGCGCATGGTGGTGCGTCGGCGATGGCCGACTACTGGAAGGGGCCGATTGCCGCGCTCAAGGCCGAGCGTGAGTGGTTCCGCAAGGAAGGGCGCGAGCTGTTCGAGCTCGTGTCGCTCCCGGTGCTGCAGGTTGTGGCGGCCGGGCTCAACTTCCTGTTCGTGGTATTCGCCGGGCGCGGTCATTTCACGCTGCCGTTCAAGTCGATCGACGAAGTCCTCGCGGCGACGCACTTCCCGGCGCGAGTCAGCGGCGAGGTGGCCCGGTGAACCGCGCCGTTGTCGGGCTTCTTGCCCTCGGGCTTGTCGCGTGCAAGCCGCCCGCCGACGCCGGACCGCCGCGGTCGACCCTCGTGATCGGGCTGGACGTCAGCGGGTCGTTTCGCCAGACCGGCCACTTCGACAAGAGCATGGAGTTCGCCGCGCTCTACATCTACGGGCACCTCAACGGCCTGGGTGGATTGCGCCAACCGACCGACGTGTTCATCGGATCGCTCGGCGGCCAGCAGGCAAATCAGCCGAAGGCGTTTCATCCGATCCAGGACCTGAGCGGCAAGTCGGTTGAAGAAATCGAACGCGACCTCAAGGTCTGGTTCCCGGAGACCGACCCGCTCACGGACTTCAATACGTTCTTCAACCGGGTCGCGGTCCATGTGAAGCGTCAGAACCTCGTGCTGTCGCCGCTCAGCATCGTGATGTTTTCCGACGGCGAGCCGGATTTCCCCGGGGCCGGACGTCTCTCCGTCGAGGAGCGGTACCGGAAGATCGACCTCACGCCGCTCGAGTACCTGTCGCGCAGCGTGACGGTGCGTCTGCTGTACGCCACGCCGCGTGTGGCGCAGCTGTGGGAGCAGCAGGTCCCGCGCAAGCGCGTACGCGTGTGGACGCAGGACTGGCAGACGATGCAGGGATGGGCCCGGCACGTGAACGCCGGCGCGCCGCCCGAGCAGCAAGACTCATTGTGGAGCTGGATGTCGGAGATCGTCGACTTCCGGGTCCGTCGAGGCAGAATCCTCTAGCTGACTGCTCGTACCCACGCGGCGTAATCGGGCGCCGCGTGGGGTACGAGACTCCTCCAGAGCTTGTACAGTAGCTTGCGCAGCCCTTTCGGTTGACGTCCGTCTTTCACAAATGGAATGAGTCGCACCAGGCGGTGGCGTAGCGCGTTCCGCGCGTTGCGCCATTGGGCTCCGTCGGCCGGCCGGTACTGTGCCCACCCAATCGATCCGCACAGTCCCGCCGGGCCAAAATCGTCCGACGCGAGCACCTCTTCGGCGAACACGCGCACCGGGCCCTCGAACGTGTGGAGCACGTCGTGAAACGCGACGATCCCGCGTGGCACCAGATGTTGGCGAAAGAGCTCGAGATCGGCTTTCGCACCGTTGTAGGTGTGGTCGCCGTCGATCCACAGGAAGCGGATCGGCCGCGTCCAGCCGGGCGCCAGATCACGCGAGTACGCGCGATGGGCCTCGACGCTCGCCTGGACTCCGGCCTGGCGCAATGACCCCTGGAAGTCATCCCACGAGGACTGCTGTGAGCCGTAGCCGTAATCGGTGACGGCCGGGGCCGAATGCGGATCAACTGCGACCACCGGGCCCAGTCCGTAGCGCTGCGCGATGCTCGCCAGGCCCACCGTCGACTTGCCTTTGTAACTGCCGATCTCGAGGATCGTCCCGCGGCCCGGGGCGCACGCGGCGATGAGCGCGAGGAACCGGCCCTCACGCTCGGTGAGAAAGCCTGGTGCCACACGTACCTTTGCCCAGGCTTCATCGATCGCCTGCAGCAGTTCGCTTGGAACAGCCTGCTGATCGCCGCGAGCCAATAGCCGAGCGCGCCGTTAGCAGTACTGGTCGAACGCCGCCGTCAAATCGGCCGCGATGTCACGGGCATTGCGGCCCTCGATGTTGCGCCGCTCGAGCATGAACACGAGCCGGCCATCCTTGAACAGCGCAATCTGGGGGGACGACGGCTGATAACCCGTGAAATAGCTGCGGGCACGCGCCGTGGCATCGGCATCCTGTCCCGCGAACACCGTCAGGAGCCGCGACGGCCGGCGCTCATGCTGAATCGCGAGCGCGGCAGCCGGGCGCGCATTGCGCGCCGAGCAGCCACAGACCGAATTCACCACGACGAGCGTCGGCGCTTTCTGCTCACCGAGCGCCGCATCCACCTCGGCGGGAGTTCGCAATTCTTCGAATCCGAGTCGCGTCAGCTCCTCGCGCATCGGGCGGACCATTTCGGGATCGTACATGGGCACATTCAGGTTACGCATGAATCCTCACTTCTTGAGAAAGGCGCCCAGCGCTGCCCGGAAATCGGGAGTGCTGCGGCTGACCGCATTGACGTCGGCGCCAAGGCGCAGCCCCTCGGTGAACGACAACCCGTCGAGCTGATAGAACTGCTGCTTGGTGAACGCGAGCGCGGAGGCGCTCGATTCCGCCAGCACGCGCAGCACCTCCCCAGCCTGCTCCTCGAAATCGGCGTCCTCATACACGCGCGACACCAGGCCAACCGCGGCCGCTTCGGTTCCGTCGAGCAGCCGCCCGGTGGCCGCGAGATCGAAGGCGATTTTCTCGCCGACGGCGCGGCGCAGCATCGTCATCACGATGGCCGGCACAAAGCCGCGCTGCACTTCCGGATAGCCGAACTGCGCCGACTCGGCGGCGAGAATCAGATCGCACGCCGTGGCCACGCCGCACCCGCCGGCGAGCGCGCGCCCCTGGACGACCGCGACGACCGGCTTGGGCAATCGGCGCATCCGCACGAAGATCTCGGCAAAATGGAGCGCGGCCGTACGGTTTTGGTCGAGCGAATGGTCGGCCGAAGCGAGCAGCTCGTTCAGGTCCATCCCGGCGCAGAAGTCCCGTCCGGCGCCGCGCACCGCGACGACCCGCACGGCGGCATCCAGGTCGGCGCGCTCCAGTACGGCGAGCAGCGCATCGATCATCTCGGTGTCGATGGCGTTGCGCTTGTCCGGCCGGTTGAGCGTGGCCGTGAGCACCCCGCCCGCGACCTGTACGATCACGCGCTCGCTCACCGCTGGACCTCGACTTCCATGCGGAGCAGTGCCGTCGAGAACACTTTGCCCTGTGCGTCGGTCTTGAGCGAGATCGTGCCGCCCCCATCGAGCGCGCCGTGGAGCAGGAAGTTGAGCGCCTGCAGGTTGGGCAGCTCGAATCGCTCCACTGGGCCTTTGATCAACCCCTTAAAGTGACGCGCCACCCGCGCCGCCGTCACCTGCTTCACGAGCAACGGATAGTACTTCGGGTGCTTGGCGATAAGCCCGATGTTGGCCGTGTCGCCCTTGTCTCCCGACCGCGCATGGGCCAACTCCAGAAGCTGCACCGTGCGTGCTTTTGTCCGTCCGCCCGTCCGCCCGTCCGCCCGTCGTTTCATACGTCCATGATCTCGACCGTCGGTGTTACCAGCGTCCTGTCGACCAGCGCCGGCCAATAGGCGACGATCTCCTCCGGCTTCGGGCGCCCGCCCGCAAATCCCGTAACACTGGGAGGTCCGTTGAGAATCAAGGGCGCAATCTCGCGCGTGAAGCGGTCAACGGGCTCCTTCTTCGGGGAGCGCACGCCGACGCGGAGCTGGACCTCGGGCAAATCGCGCACATCCAGCTCCTTCAGCCCCAGCGAGCCGTGCGTGGCGTTCGCCCCGACGAACTCGGTATGGATCGCCTCGAACTCGAGCTTCAGGTCCTGCAGCCGCTGGCGCAAAATGCGATCCGCCGCTTTCGCTTTTTCCAGTGCGTCGGGCCATGCGTACACCAGTGTGCCGACAGCCTTATAACCATAGAAGTAGGCGATCGAAACCTTGAGCTTATCGGTCGCAGGCTTTCCCCTGATCCCCGACACGCGAACCCTGTCCTTGCCCGCCTGCTCCAGCCGGATCGTGGTGAAGTCCGCAATGCCGTCTGGTGTGATATACGAGCGCGGATCGCCCATCTCGTAGACGAGCTGCTCGGTCACGCCGGCGACGTCGATCTGCCCGCCCGTGTTCGGATGCTTGATGATATCGAACGTGCCGTCGGCGCGCGCTTCCACGATGGGATATCCCACATTGGCCAGATCCGGCACCCGCTTCCAGTTGCTGAGACGGTTGCCGCCGCTGCATTGGGCGCCGCATTCGATGATGTGCCCCGCTACCGTGCCGGCGGCGATCTTGTCCCACGCGTCTGCCGGCCAGCCGAACGCATGCATCAACGGGCCCAACGTCAGCCCCGTGTCGGTGACGCGCCCCGTGATGACGATCTGCGCGCCGCGTTTCAGCGCGTCCACGACGGGAGCCGCGCCCAGATATGCGTTGGCGGACTGGACCTGGTCGCGCACATCACGCAGCGTCCGGCCCGTGTCCAGGTTCGCGAGCTGGTGCCCGCGCGCGAGGAGGCCGTCGAGCCGTGCTTCGGCGAGCAGGTCATCTCCCGTGACGATGCCGATCCGGAGCTTCCCCGCGAGCCCCTGCTTGCGGGCCGTGTCGGCAAGCGCGCGCGCACACCCGCGTGGATTCACGCCGCCCGCATTGGCCGTGACCTTGATCCCATGCTCCACGAGGACCGGAAGAATCCGTTCCATCTGGGTGATGAAATCGGTGGCATAACCGCGGGAGGAATCCCGCGTTTTTTGTTTTTGGAGGATGGACATCGTGACTTCGGCGAGGTAGTCCATCATCAAATAGTCGATGGGCCCGCCGGTCACCTGGCGATACGGCGCTTCGAGCCAGTCTCCCCAGAACCCCTGCCCTCCGGCGACCCGGACTGATCCGGGAGTCACCGCAGGCCGCTCGCGCCGCGCGCTCCGCTCGGAATCGTATTCCGGCGCACCGCCATCGTCCCAGTCAGCGTGGTCACTCGCGTCTCGATCAGTGTGTTGAACCCGTCCGGCATTTGCAGCGGCGGTGGTGAGGGGAGGCGCACCACGGTTCGGCCACCCGCGACCACCGACAGCTGGCCGCCTTCGCCGGCCGGCTCGTCGGGTCCGAGGAAGCGGACCCGCGCTGTGCCACGCCAGGTGTGTCCCGGGAGGCGCGCGAACGCGGGAAACAGCTCGATCGTGAGCGGAATCCCGGTGAGTGAATCGCGGAGCGCCACACCCATACGTCCAAACGCGTAGTTGACGGGTTGATTCCCGCCAGGAATCTGTTGGCCGGTCGAGTCGTAGATGGTCACCGAAAAATCCGTCAGTTCATCCCACAGCTCCGGCGGCAGCTGGACGTCGACCTCCATGCGGCGCGCCCAGCGCGGGGCCCGCACCTGGAGGGATTCGGCGGGTTGACCCCGTCCTGCGATCGCGAATGTGCGCTCCGCTCCGACGAGCCTATACAACACCTCGGCCGTGACACTGTTGCCGATCGCGCTCGCTTCCAGGCTTGCGCCACCGGCCGCCGCGGCCAGCGCGACCGGGCCGAGCTCGGCACGGACGGTTACCGTCGCGCTTGCGAGCGGCGGCGCGATGACGTCGAGCTCGTACACCCCGGCGACGAGATCCTCGGCCCGCACGGTTACACGAGCGCTGCCGGCATCTTCCTGGCCGATGAGGATGTCCTCAGGCGCCGAGCGCGCGGGTGCGCCGTTGGGCTCGTACAGCCGCACGGTCGCTTGCTGGGCCTGCGAATCGGGTACGGTGACCGTGAGGTGCAGGGTCGCATCCTGCTGCGGCACCCGCACGAAGTAGCGCTGCACGGCGGACGGCGCGATCGCGCGGCGTTCATCGAACAACGGCTTGGCCGCGACGTCGGTCGGAATGATGACGGTGTTCACCAGCGTGAACAGCGGACCGGCCACGGTATCGCGCGGGTTCAGCGCCGTCACGGTCCCGACGTAGACGCCCGGATTCACGAGCGCGGTGCGCCGGTATGTGACGGGGATCTGCGTGGCGCGGGGAGCGGCGTCGACCGCGTCATCGACGGACAGCCAGGGCACATCGGTGCGCAACAGGAACTGGGCGGCGCGCAGCCCGGCGAGATGGCGCACGGTGAATGTTTCCACGGTGTCCTGTGCACCGGAGAAGCCGTTGCGGCGAAACGCCGCGGATACGCCCGTGCCGGCTCGCACCTCGTAGATCGACCCCTGATGCCCGCCGGCGAGCCAGGCGTAGGCCGTCTCGAGCATCGGCGTGCCGGCACCCTCATCGATCGCGCGCGCGCCGCCGAACGGGCGAGCGGCGACCCGCATGGCCTGCACGATTTCGACCGCACTCGCGCGCCGTCCCTCTTGCACGAGCGCCGACGCGAGCGTCGCAGCGAGCCCCGAAGCATAGGGCGTCGCCATACTGGTGCCGACCTTCACTTCATTCCCCGTGTCCCAGCGCGGCACGGTCGAGTACGCGATCCCCGGGGCGACGATGTCGGGCTTGGCGAGCTCCCCGCCGCGCGAGCTGAACCAGCCGAGCACGTCGCGCGCGGGAGGAACGCCGGGCTGGGGCGGGCGGGCAAACACACCGGGGAACGTCGCCCCGACCGAGAGCGCGAGGTCGGCCGAGCCGGGGAAGCCCAACGTCGAAAGGCCCGGTCCATCGTTGCCCGCAGCAATGGCGAACACGACGTCCGGGTGGCTCAGCATGAAGGCATCCACGATCGAATCGATCACGGCCCGGCCTTCGTGCTCGTTCCCGACGCCGAAGCTCATGTTCAACACGAGCGGCATGTTGCGCTGCGCGGCGAAGCGCGCGGCGTAATCGATGGCGCGCATCATGCTGGCGTGGACGGTCACGCCGCCGCGCGCATTGTTCGCAATCTTGAGCCCCATCAGCTGGGCCCCCGGCGCAACGCCGTTGAATCCCGTCACGTCATAGAGGTTGTATCCCGCCGCAATTCCCGCGACGTGCGTGCCGTGCCCCGAGTTGTCGAAAAACAGATCGAGCACCGGCGTGTTGTCGGGAGCCGCCTCGCTGAAGTTCGCCACGATCGTGATCGGCCGGCGGCCCAGCGAGATCGTTTCCCGTCCCTGCCGGTAGTCGTGCAGTGGCATCTCGTCCTCGAACGAGCCGTCGAGATTCGTGTCGAGGAACGCGACCCAGCCGTCGGACGCCTTCACCACGATCACCGCGAACTCGTCGGTATTGCGCCCATTGCCGTTGACGTCGGCAGCGGGGAGACGGCCGAGCGGCAGCTCGCGGAACACGCCGCGATACCAGGTCGTCGCCGTCGTGAGCCGGCCGATGCGCGCCGCGCCCTTGAGCTCGGCATCGGTCGGCGCGGGGAACGACGTGAGCGCGATCCGGCCCTCGCCGGAGAAGTCACGCAGCTCGATGATCTTCGGCGCCCCGGCGCTCGTGGCGATCAGCCCGGGCACCCCGGGATCGATTCCGCTATCCAAAATCCCGATCAGGATTCCCCGGCCGTCATACGTCGGGTGCGCCACCGCGAAGACGTCGACGCCCGCGCTCTTCAGCGGCATCAGACCCAGCATGTACGCGACTGCCGGATCGACCAGCGGTTGCGGCGCGCCGGGCTCGGGGGCGGGCGCTCGTGGGGCTCGGCTGGCATCAGCCGGTACGCGCGTCGCCGTGACTTCCGGCTTGGGTTGAGCGGGGGCGGGCTTTGTAGCGCCTTTGGAGGCGCAGGCAGCCACGAGCGTAAGCAGAGCGACCGGGACAAGCTTCAGCATGACGGACTCGGCAGAGAAAAGGTCCCCAGATGGGGGCCGGTGAATTCCGTGGACACCTCGAGCAGAAACGCGAGGGTATCGCGGGTCTCTTCGGGCGTCAGAATCGCATCGACGAATCCGCGCGCACCGGCGAATTTCGCGTCGAGTTGGTGCTCGTAGTCGGCGCGCATCGCGTCGACGGCGGCGGCGTTGTCGGGCTTGGCGGCGTCGGCGCCGTAGACCGCCTGCACCGCGGACTCGCCCTCCATGACGCCCATGCGGCCCGTGGGCCAGGAGATGATGAAATCGGGGTCGAATCCCTGACCCGCCATCGCGTAGTAGCCCGCGCCCGAGGCGTGATTCATGGTGAGCACGAGTTTTGGCACGGTCGCGGTCGCCATCGCCTCAACGAACCTGGCGCCGGCACGAATAATCCCCGTGTGTTCCGCGTCCGTTCCCACCATGAATCCCGAGACGTCCTGTATGAACAGGAGCGGCAGCCGCTCGCGGTCGGCGTTCTCGATAAAATAGGCGACTTTCTCGGCGCTCTCGGTGTAGATGATGCCGCCGATTCTCGGGGTCTCGCCTTTCTTCTTACCCTTGATCACGCCGCGGGAGTTGGCGATCACCGCGACGTGGCGCCCCTCGATCGCGGCGTGACCGCAGATCATCTCCGGCGCGATCTCCGGCTGGAATTCGTCGAACCGACCGGCGTCGAACAGGCACTCGAACACCGCCCGCACGTCGTAGCTCATACGATGATCGACCGGGATCAGCTCGTACAGCGCTTTCAAGTCCCGTTTCGGTGCGCCGTGCGTTCGCCGAGCTGACGGCGCGTGCGGCAACCGTCCCACGTACTCCCGGATCCGCGCCAGGCACTCCGTGTCGTCCTTGGCTCGATAGTGCGCCACCGCGCTCACGCTCGTATGTGTGGACGCGCCGCCAAGCGATTCGGCGTCCACCACCTGGCCGGTCGCGCCTTTCACGAGATTCGGTCCGCCCAGTCCCATGAAGGACGTGCCGTCCACCATGAAGATGACGTCGGACAAGGCCGGCAAGTACGCGCCGCCCGCGATGCATGGCCCCATGACGGCGGCAATCTGCGGCACTTTGAGATAGCGCCGCATAATCGAGTTGTAATAGAAGATCCGCGCGGCGCCGTATTGCCCCGGGAACACGCCCCCCTGATACGGCAGGTTCACGCCGGCGGAGTCGACCAGGTACACGATCGGAATGCGCTGGCGCATCGCGATCTCCTGGGCGCGCAGAATCTTTCGAATCGTCTCCGGCCACCACGATCCCGCTTTGACGGTTGCGTCATTGGCCACGACGACCACGGGGCGCCCGCCGATCCGGCCAAGGCCCGTAACGACGCCGGCGGCCGGCGCCTGCCCGTCGTACTGGTCGTAGGCGACGAGCAGGCCGATTTCCACCCACGGGGCATCCGTGTCCAGCAAACCGGCGACGCGCTCGCGCGCCGTCAGCTTTCCCTGATCGTGCTGGCGTTTGATTCGCTCCGCGCCCCCACCCTGTTCGAGGCGGGCGCGGAGCTTCTTGTACTCTTCGGTGAGTGTCTTGAGGCGGCTCACGCGGCGACGTGCTCCGCCGCCCATTCCTGGATGTACTTGACCAGATCAGCCGTGGGAGTGCCTGGTCCAAAGAGCTTGCCGGTCCCCTGTGACTCGAGCGCGCTCATGTCTTCCGGTGGGATGATGCCGCCGCCGGTCAGGAGCACATCCTTCCGGCCCGCGGCGTCGAGCAGCTTGCGCACGCGCGGGAACAGCGTCATGTGCGCGCCCGACAGGATCGACAGGCCGACGACGTCGACGTCCTCCTGAATCGCAGCCTGGGCGATCATCTCGGGTGTTTGATGGAGGCCGGTGTAGATCACCTCCATCCCCGCGTCGCGCAGAGCGGCGGCGACGACCTTGGCGCCGCGGTCATGCCCATCCAGACCGGGTTTTGCGACCAGAATCCGGATGGGGCGGGGGCGCCTCGATTTCTTGGACATCAGGACCGGAAGCGCAGCAGCGCCGCGAGGCCGTGCACGACACGCCGGGCCTTGTCGTCGTAGAGAACATCGACCTGAGCGCGTTGCCCGAACGCTTCCTCGATCGCTTCATCGATCCGTGGATCGTCGTCGTTGCCGTCCGCCAGCAGCGTCCGCACCTGGCCGCGCCGGAGCGCCTTGAGCGTGGCGTCGGCGCCGTTGACTGCCCAGCCGCGTGGGACACCTTCCTTGACCGCATCGGCGTGCGCGCGCTCCCAGGCGCGCTCGCGCTGTTCGCGCAACGCCAGGGCGGCATCGCGCACCTCCGCGGGGCTGGACTTCCTGGGCGCGAGCTTCACGACGCCCAGGACCAGGTCGTGGACATAGGTGTGAAGGTGTGGAATCACGGCTCCGGCGTCCACACCGACACTGCCCAGCACCAATCCGGCCAGCGGCTTGCTTTGGTGGGCCTGGAAGACGCGGTCGGCGATCTGCGCATAGAGCCGCTGCTTTTCGGTCCGGATGCGTTGATGGTAGTTGTGTTCCCCGGCGCTGCCCGCGGGCGTGCCGCCCCGCGTCAAGGCCTGGCGTTGCGAGGCGCCATGAAACTTGCCGGCGCGCGTCGCGTCCGTCGCGGCAAGTCCCGGCAGCTCCACCGTGTCGTAGGCCGTGATCTCGAAGAAGCGCGCGGCCGTTCGATCGTACACGACGGCGAGAATCGTGCCGAATTCCTCGTCCAGCACGAGGGCCTCGCGGACCAGCGGCTCGCGCGCGACGGCCAGGCGCGAGCGGTGCACGTGCGGCAGCGGCAACACCTCGAACAGCCCCCCCCCGAGCTCGCGCGAGGCGAAAATCGCGATCGCCCGTGAGCGCGGCAGATGATTCGGTTCTTCCAGATAGTCCAGCACCTGGCGCAGCGAGTGTGCGATCGCTTGCCGATCCTGATGCGAGAGCCCCTGGCGCGCAAGCGCCGCCTCACGCTCTCTCACGCGGTTTTTCATCTTGATCAAGTACTTGCCGCGGGTGCGGTCCCGGGGCTCGAGCTTGAGGTAACAGCTCACGACCCAGTGGTCACCCGGCTGGATCGCGATCAGACGCGCCACGGCGTCCCGCGCGTCTCGTTCGGTAATAGCGGCTGGTAGGGCGCTCATGTTTTAGAAGAACACAGGTTCGCGGTATGCCCCCCACACGCGCTCGAGCGCGTGGCGGATCTCGTACAGGGTGCAGTAGGCGCGCGCGCAATCGAGCATCGGGCCGATGACGTTCTGATCGGACTCCGCGGCCTGGCGCAGCGCCTCCAGCCGGCGCTCCACCAGCGTATTGTCCCGTTCCGCGCGCAGGCGCGCGAGCCGGCGGCGTTGCTCGTCTTCGGCATCGTTCGAGACCTTCAGGATTTCGACCGGGTGATCATCGTCGGAAACGAATTGATTGACCCCGACGATGACCTTCTCGTTCAGCTCCACCTGACGCTGGTACGCGGCCGCCGACTGGGCTATCTGCCGCTGGAACCAGCCGCTTTCGATCCCGTGGACGACCCCGCCGATCGATGTGATTTCGGCGAACAAGGCTTCCGCCTCGCGCTCGAGCTGATCGGTGAGGGCCTCGATGAAGTACGATCCGCCCAGCGGATCGATCACTTCCGCGATCCCGGTTTCATGCGCGAGGATCTGCTGCGTCCGGAGCGCCACCTGCACCGATTGTTCGGTGGGCAGGGCGAGCGTTTCGTCGAGGGAATTGGTGTGCAGCGATTGGGTGCCGCCCAGCACGGCGGCGAGGGCTTGATAGGCGACGCGAACGATGTTGTTGAGCGGCTGCTGCGCGGTGAGCGTGACGCCCGCGGTCTGGCTATGGAACCGCATCATCCAGGACCGCGGCTGGCGCGCGTGATAGCGCTCGCGCATGTGCCGCGCCCAGATCCGGCGGGCGGCGCGCAGCTTGGCGATTTCCTCGAAGAAGTCGTTGTGGATGTCCCAGAAGAACGAGAGCCGCGCCGCGAAACTGTCGATGTCGAGCCCGCGCGCGATCCCGCGCTCCACGTAGGTGAAGCCGTTGGCCAGCGTGAACGCCAGCTCCTGCGCCGCGGTCGCGCCGGCCTCGCGGATGTGATAGCCCGAAATCGAGATCGTATTCCAGAGCGGCGTGTGCTCCGCCCCCCACTCGAACATGTCGACGATCACTTTCAGCGCCGGCTCCACCGGATAGACCCAGGCATGCTGGGCCATGTACTCCTTGAGGATGTCGTTCTGCACCGTGCCGCGCAGCTTCGCGATCGGCACGCCCTGCTTTTCCGCGGCGGCCACGTAGAAGCAAAACAGAATCGCCGCGGGTCCATTGATCGTCATCGACGTGGAGACCTGATCGAGCGGAATGCCGTCGAACAGCGTCTCCATGTCCGCGAGTGAAGAAATGGCCACGCCGCACTTCCCCACCTCGCCCTCGGAGCGAGGATGGTCCGAGTCGTAACCCATCAGGGTCGGGAAGTCGAACGCGACCGACAGGCCCGTCTGGCCGTGCTCGAGCAGGAACTTGTAGCGCCGGTTCGTGTCGGTGGCGCTGCCGAACCCCGCGAACTGGCGCATCGTCCACAGCCTGCCGCGATACATCGTGGGATGAATCCCGCGCGTGAACGGATACTCCCCGGCGCGGCCGAGCTGCGTGTCGATGTCATAGCCGTTCAGATCGGCGGGCGTATATACCGGCTTCTTTTCGATCGTCATTTGCCGTTCCTCACCTGCTGGAGGACTTCTGCCGCCACCTCGTAGGGGCTCTTCGTCCCGGCCGCCACGTCGTCCAGCCGTTTGCTCACCAGGTCTTCAGCGTTCGTCTCATCCCATACCCACTGCCGGATTGCCCGGTTCACGACGGCGCGGGTGCGCGCCGCCAGGCGCCGCTTCCGGCGTTCCTCCCGTTTCCCACTCGTCGTGAGATACTCGTGATGCCTGTCCAGCGCGGTAATCAGCTCGACGATGCCCTCGCCCTTCGAGGCAACCGTCATCAAAACGGGGGGCTCCCACGAATCGCCCTTGGCCGCCGCCTCGACTCGCCGCCCCCCGCCGCCTTTCGAAGCCATCGGGTGATGATGCGCCCTCACGTTCACAAACGCATTGCCCTTTCGTATACCGAGCATCACCTCGATCTCCTGGCGCAGCTTGTCAGCCCCCGGCCGGTCGCTCTTGTTGATCACGTACAGCTCGGCGATCTCCATGACTCCGGCCTTCAGCGTCTGAATCCCATCCCCCGACTCGGGGACCAGAACCAGGACCGTGGTTTCGGCCGTAGCTGCCACATCCAGCTCGGTTTGCCCCACGCCCACTGTTTCGATCAGGATCCGTTCGAACCCGAACGCCTCGAGCACGTCCGCTACTTCTTCGGTGGTCGTGGCGAGCCCCCCCTGGGCCCCGCGCGTCGCCATCGACCGAATAAAGACCCCCGGATCCAGGCTGACGGATTCCATGCGGATCCGGTCTCCGAGGAGCGCCCCACCCGTAAACGGGCTGGTCGGGTCGACGGCGATCACCGCAACCTTGAGACCGCGACCGTCCCCCCGGTACGCGCGCACCAGCTGCTCGGTCAGCGTGCTTTTCCCCGCCCCGGGCGGTCCCGTAATCCCGATCCGCTGCGCCCTGCGATTGCGGATCCTGCGATACAGCTCCGACAGGAGCTGCTCGAACCCTTCGCGCTGGTTCTCGACCAGGCTGATGGCGCGCGCGAGTGCCGCTGCGTCGCCGCGGTCGAAACCGGCCAGAAGGTCCTTCGTCTGCATCGTGCTCAAAGATAGCGGCCTAGACTAGGAGCATAGTGCCCAAGCCGAGCAGCAGCCCAAAGCCGCACACGTCCGTAAACGTTGTCACGAAGATTGAAGACGCGATCGCGGGGTCGATGCCCAGACGCGAGAGCGCGATTGGAATAAACGCCCCGGCGCTCCCCGCCACGATGAGATTGCCGACCATGGCCAGGAAGACCACCAGACCCAGGATCCATCCTTCGCCAATGGCCGTCGCGACCAGTCCCACGACGACACCGATCGCGAGGCCGTTGATGGCGCCCACGAGGAGCTCCTTGCGCACGACTTGCCACGCCCTGCCCTTGGGCAACAGCCCCAGCGCAAGACGGCGCACGGTCACCGCCAGGGCCTGCGTCCCGGCATTCCCGCCCATGCCGGCGATGATGGGCATCCACACCGACAACACCACCACCTTCGCGAGCGTACCCTGGAATGCGTATACCACCGCTCCCGCCATGAACGCCGTCAGAAGATTGACGAGCAGCCACGGCAGGCGGGACCGCACGGCCGTGGACCACGGCCCAATGAGGTGCTCGGCGGGACTGGCGCCGGCAAACTTCAGGATATCCTCGGTCGTCTCCGCTTCGACGATATCGATGACGTCATCGAACGTCACGCGGCCGATGAGCTGGCCATCCGGGTCGACCACGGGGACCGCCGGGAGATTGTAGCGTGCCATGAGTCGCGCGACTTCTTCCTGATCCTGCTCGGGGCGCACGCTCACCACCGCGGGCTCCATCACATCCCGTACCAGGCGGCCCGACCCCGACACGATCAGCCGAGCAACGGGAAGCGTGCCGCGCAGGTGCCAGGCGGAGTCCACCACGTACACCTGATAGAGCTCGCCGTCCTCCGCGCTCTGGCGGCGGACGTCGTTGAGTGCTTCCTCCAGCGTCGCGCTCTCTCGGACGGCAACGAGGTCCGTCGCCATGACACGGCCCGCGGAATCGTCCGGATAGGTGAGGAGATGCTCGACGTCCACGCGATCTGTGACTTCGGCGAGAACGGCTTCGCGTTCACCGGCCGACAGGTCGGCCACGAGTTCCGCGGCATCGTCGCTGGGCAGCTCTTCGACCAGCTCTGCGGCGTACTCCGGGCCGACGGCCAAGAGCATTTGCTCAGGGTGTTCGGCCGTCTCCATTTCGGCCAGCGCGCTCGACGCCAGCTCGGTCGGTAGCTCGGCAATGACGCGCACGCGTTGGGACTCGTCGAGGGAAGCCAATACATCGGCAATATCGGATGGGTGAAGGTCGCGGGCGCGCTGCAGGAAGGAAGTGAGATCGTCGTGCTCGGCAAGCTCCTTCAGCTCGTCGAGCTTCAGATCCGGCTCAGTCACGCGTCCCTCCCAGGGGAATCGTGCGGACCGGACCGGCGCGCACCGCAATCCGCTCCACGCGCGTGGCGCTCGCCGCGAGGATGTCGAACTCGAGCCCCTGGAACGCGAACCGTTCTCCCGTTCTGGGAATTCTTCCGAGCGCCTGAATGAGCAGGCCCGCTACCGTCTGGGTGTTGCCGCTCGACAGGGCGACGCCGAGCTTGTCGGCCAGGTCGGTCGCCTGGGCGCTTCCTTCGACCTCGATCACACGTCCCTCGGTCGGGTGCGCCGCCGTCGCAGGCTCGAACAGCTCGCTCACGAGGTCGTTCAGCAGATCCTCGAATGTCACCAAGCCGGCCGTGCCGCCGAACTCGTCGAGCACGACGGCCAGATGGCGTCCGCCGCGCTGCATCTCGAGCATGAGGTCCGCCGCGCGCCTCGTGCCGGGAACGGTGAGGGGCGGGTGCACGAGGACGGGATCTTCCGGCTGGCGGCCCAGCAGGTCGAGCGTGTGGGCAACGCCCACCACTTCATCGAGGGAGCCGCGGTATACCGGGTACCGGCTGTATCCCGACTGCTGCAGCACATGCGCGGCTTCGCCGGCGAGCATGCCTTCCGGCAGCGCCACGATCGCCGTGCGCGGCGTCATCAGCTCGCGCACCGGACGGTCTGAGAACGCGAGCACACCGGACACGACCGCCATCTCATCGGTTTCCGCGAGCGCGGCGGTATCGCTGGACAACAGCGCGGCCAGCGTGGTCCTGGTGGAGCGCTCCCTGCGGGGAATGAACGGCGACAGCACCGTGCCCACTCGATCGATCCAGGGCACGGCCCGCGCGACGAGCGACTCCGCCCAGCGCCGGCCCACTACGCGCGGCACCAGATAGGCCGCGCCGATGAACACCGGGACTCCGACGGCTACCGTGAAGATGCCGAGGAACGTCGGCGTCGTCGCGGCAAGCAGAGCCGGAATGGCGCCGGCGGCCAGGAGCACGCCGAGCGTCGTCAGCGTGTTGGCGATCGTCAACGTGCGTTCGGGATTCTGCAGCAGGCCGGCGGTGGCGGCGGAGCCACGCAGCTTGTACGCGACCCAGCGGGTCAGGTCGTGCTGGCTGACCGCGGCGGCCGCGACACCGACCGCCGCCGATACGCCGGCGACGAACAAGCCGATCAGCAGGACCGCGAGCGCGACGTTCATTGCTTCTCGAACGAGACCTGGGTGACGCGCCGTTGCTCCACGCGCTCCACCACCACGCGGAAGCCATCCAGACTGAGCTCGTCGCCGGGCCGCGGCACGCGTCCCAGGACCGAGTACACGAGCCCCCCCACGGTCGATACCTCGGGGTGCGCGATCGTTGTCCCCAACGCGGCCGACAGCTCGTCGAGACTCACCCGGCCGTCCACCCAGATACGCGCGCCGTCCTGCCGGATCGCGGGCGCCGTATCGGTATCGTGCTCGTCCCGGATCTCGCCGACGATTTCTTCGAGAATGTCCTCCCGCGTGATCAGCCCGGATGTGCCCCCGAATTCGTCCACCACAATGGCGATGTGTGCCGGTGTTCCTTGGAAGTCGCGGAGCTGGTTGTCGAGGGTCTTGGTTTCCGGGACGAACGCGGCCGGCCGCACCAGGGCTTGCCATTGCGTCCCCTGCTCCGCCAGTCCCATCGCGATCGGCACGAGGTCCTTGCCGAACAGCACGCCGGTGACGTTGTCCGGCGACCCATCTTGCACCGGCAGGCGCGTGTGCTGGCTCTGCTTGAACGCCTCCAGGACTTCCTCGGTCGATGCGGAGACGTCGACCCCCGCCATGTCGAGGCGAGGCGTCATGACCTCGTCCACGGTGGTATCGGCCAGCGTGAACACGCCGAGCAGCATGTCGCGCTGGGCGGTGCCCAGGTTAGGCTGCAGCGGGCGCGGCGTGTCGACGAGGGAGTGCAGCCCGCGATCCGCCCACGCCAGAAGCCAGAGCAGCGGACCGAACGGGGCCAGGGTGCGGCGCGCGAGCGGCAGCGCAGCGTCCGACAGCTCCGGCGCGAGCCGGGCAACGCTGCGCGGCAGCGCGTCGCCCACGATGAACAACAGCAGCGTGCCGACGACGAGCGTCGCCAGCGCTCCGGTCCAGGGGCGCGTCCACCAGGCGACGGCATTCGCGGTCGCGACCGCGCCCAGGATGAGCAGTGCCAGCCGCGCGATGTGCAGCGCGCGGTGCATCGGCACCCGTCGCTCGGCGGCGATCGGCGGCGCATCACCCAGGGTGTGGAGTGCCTCGCCCATGGCCGCTTCCTCGGCCAGGGCCAGCAGGGCCGCCCACACGCCGGCCCCGACGGCCACGACGAGACCGATGACCCGCAACGCGGCTTCAGTGAGCATCAGCGCAGGAGTTTCTTGACGTAGCGTTCTTGAAGTCGCCACATCCGGCAGCGCATTCGTCCGGCGCCTTCAGGATGATCGTACCCCAGGACATGCAGCGTGCCGTGGACCGCCAACCGGATCAGCTCGTCCTGGTCGAACCCGGCGGCGTCGGGTGAGATGTAGACGTCCCCCAGCAGGCTTCCGTCGGGCTGCGGCAGCGCGTACGCGATCACGTCGGTCAGCCCGCGCCGGCCGGTCGCACGCCGGTTCAGGCGGCGCATCGCGGGCGCCGACAGCAAAGTGATGTCGACGTGGGAGCCCGGGGCCGCGTGTTCCCACGCGAGGACTCGTTTCGCCACACGCATCAGCTGCTCAGCGCGAGGTTCGCGCGGTTTCTGCCGAGGGCTGCCACGCTGCGCCAATGCCGCCACTGGACTCCGGGTAATCGATGCGGTTGTGATACATCCCGCTCAACACGATCAGGAATGCGGACTTCACCTGCTCCATTTGCTGCAGCGTGAGCGGCGCTTCATCGAGCTGCCCCGCATTGACCTTGGTGCGGACGATGTGATCGATGGCTTCCTCGATTTTTTGCGGCGTCAAGTCTTCGAGCACGCGCAACGCCGCTTCGACCGAGTCGGCGATCATCGAAATCGCCGTCTCCATCGAGCGCGGCTTGGGGCCGGGATAGCGGAAGTCGTCGGGGTTCCGGGCCTGACCGCCGTCGGTCTTCTTGGCCTTGTCGAGGAAGTAGGTGATCTCCGTCGTCCCGTGATGCTCGGGGATGAACGCGGCCACCGAATCGGGCAGGTCGGCGTCCGCGGCGAGCGCGAGCCCGTCGGTCACGTGCGCCTTGATGATCTGCGCCGATTGCAGTGGTTTGAGCCGGTCGTGCGGATTGTTCCCCGGGATCTGATTCTCCACGAAGTACATCGGGTTCTTGACCTTCCCGATGTCGTGGTAGTAGCAGCCCACGCGGCCGAGCTCGGGCC
>DASTDR010000698.1:0-2119 GCA_035710265.1 Gemmatimonadales bacterium
AGATGAGCATGATGCTGTACCGCCGGAAGGAGCCCAACTTTCAGCTTCTCGACTACGACTGCTACGCGTTCCAGTGGGAAAAGTACTATCCGTATCCGGGACTCTGATCGCGAGGAGCATTCCAATGAAGTGGCACCGGGGAATAAGCGTTCTGGGTGTTGTCGTGGCGCTCGTAGCGCTGTCGGCGTCGCTGTCAGGCCAGGGGGCTGCGCCCCAGTCCCCGGCGCCGCAAAGGCCGTGGCCTCCGGCGAAGACCGCAGACGGCCAGCCCGACGTGCAGGGCTCGTGGCGGCCGGTTCTCGGCGGAACTCATTCTCTGGACCCCGCGAAGAGCAGTGCGGTGGACTTCCAGGAGCGCATAAGCGGTGACGTAAAGCTCAATCCAAGCCGGATCGTGGACCCGCCAGACGGCCACATTCCATACCAGCCGTGGGCGGCGGCGCTGCGCAAGCAACTCGAGGCTGCCTACGAGAATCCAACCAAGCCCGAACACATCGATACGCAGACCCGGTGCTTCGTGCCCGGGATACCGCGTTTGTACTACTTTCCGACGTTCCGGATTCTTCAGCCTCCAGGGAGTGTGGTGTTTGTCTGGGACGAGTATCATGCCTATCGAGTGGTTCCCCTGGATGGCCGGCCGCGTGTTGCCGCCAACCTGAAGCTGTGGATGGGCGATGCGCGTGGCCGTTGGGAGGGAAACACGCTGGTCGTGGATACGACCAATCTCAACGCAAAATCACGGCTCGACGTGATCGGCGATTTCTTCAGCGACAAAGCGCGCATCGTGGAACGATTCATCTTCATCGATGCCAACACGATGAACTACGAAGCGACGATCACCGATCCGTCAGTATTTACGCGGCCCTGGACGATGCGTGTGGCGCAGAGGCGCATGCCGGACGAGGAATTCTGGGAGTGGGCGTGCCACGAGGGTGAGCAGGACGCGGCCAACTCGTCGAGCCAGGTCGTTCACTGATCCCGAACAGAAACAGCCGGACGGCCGCGAGGAGAGCGAATGATGAGCGATGTCGATTCAGCAGTGCGCAAAGCCAGGGTCAGGGCGGAGACCGCCGAGCGCGATCTGAAGTCAGCGGAGCGCGTTGCCGCAACGGCCCGCGACCGGGCGCGGCGCGCAAAGCTGGCGCTCAAGAAGGCGAGGAAGGAATCGAAGAAGGCCGCCAAGGCGGCGCGCAAGGCACGGAAGTGGGCCGACGCTGCCGGCAAGGCCTTCACCAAAGCGACCGCACGCGTCACCCACCTGGAGGAGCGATTGGAGACGGCGCAGAAAGCCGAGAAGATACCAGCCATTCCTGAGGGTCCCGCCAGGAAGAGCAAGGCCGACAGGCTCGCCTCCAGGAAGAAGGCCGCGAAGCGCGCTGCCGCACCGAAGGCTGTTTCAAAGACAGCGGCGGAGCCGAAACGCGTCCGTCGCGCCGCTCCTGCTGCGAAGCGTCGTCGCCCCGTCTCTCCACGCGTGACCGAGCCGGCGACGCCGGCCGTGGAGTCGTTCGACGAGTCCAGTTTCGTGCTGGGCGAGACGCCTCTTGGTGAGGAACAGCGATCGGGAATGTGACGTGGTCGGGCGCGGCGCCAACCGGTTCGCCGCGCCCCGCTCGACGTCAGCCTAATTGTCCGCGCCGCGAATGTTGGAACCGGTTCCTCGCGAGTAATACCTGCCGTTCACCTCCATGCCCATGAACTCGGCAGTGCGCTTGGACTTGTCTCTCGGTGGATGCGCAATGATCTTGACGCGATTGCCCACCTTGAGGATCTGCGGCGAGATGCCCGACGCCACCATCGAGGCCGCCCCTGAACCCTCGAAACCCCAGCTCTCCATCTTGCCAGTGGGACCTGGCACGTCGAGCGTGATCCACATGTGAGGATTCCGCCACTCGACATTCGTGACCACGCCCTCGACCGACACCAGCTGCTCCACGTCGTACATCGCCCGCGAATGATGGGCCGACAGCAGCGTCGTCATCGACACCAACCCGACAAGCACCGTCAGAATGCCGACTGTCTTCCGCCTCATACGTGCCTCCTGCATAACTGACTTCGTCGAGAAAAACCAGTCGTTCACACTTCTCAGTTCTCTCTTCTCAGTTCGTGTTCAGGTTCG
>DASTDR010000699.1:0-9125 GCA_035710265.1 Gemmatimonadales bacterium
CCGCGCTTCAAGTACTTCTTCTGCCTCCATGCCAATGAGACGCTGAGCCGGCTCGAGCAGACGCCCAAGCTTACGATCGCTGCGCTCAATGGACATACCGTGGGCGGCGGGCTCGAAATTGCCATGGCGTGCGACATCCGCCTCGCCAAGGAGAATGCCGGCAAGATCGGGCTTCCCGAGGTCAATCTGGGCGTCCTTCCCGGCACCGGCGGCACTCAGCGGCTGGCTCGCTTCGTCGGCAAGGCGCTGGCGATCGAAATGATGATCAAGGGCGAGACGTTCTCGTTCGACCGGGCCAAGGAGGTTGGCCTCGTCAACGAGATCTTCTCCTCCGATAGCTACTGGGACCAGGTGCTGCTCTACGCGCGCCAGTTCTGCCCCCCCAACAAGGCCTCGAAGGCCGTGGGCTTGATCAAGCGCTCGGTCCAGTCGGGGGCGGAGGTCCCGTTCGAGTACGGCCTGGCCATCGAGCGCGAGCTGCAGCAGCAGCTGTTCCAGAGCGAGGACGCGAAGGAAGGGATCGCCGCGTACAACGAGAAGCGTGTGGCGGAGTTCAAGGGGAAGTGAAGACCGACCTCTTCATTAATAACGAGTGGCGGCCGGCGAGCTCCGGCAAGCGCTTTGCGGTCGAGAACCCCGCCACGGAAGAGAATCTGGCTGACGTCGCAGCCGGCGACGCGGCAGATGTCGATAACGCGGTTCGCGCGGCCAAGAACTGCTTCGAGTCAGCCGCGTGGCGAGACATGTCCGGGCGCAAACGAGGTAAGCTGCTCTTCAAGGCCGCGGACCTGCTCGAAGCACGCCTCGACGAGATGGCGCGACTCGAGACCGCGCAGAACGGCAAGACGCTATTCGAATCGAAGATCGAGATCGGGATGACGATCAACACCCTGCGCTATTACGCGGGCTGGGCCGACAAGATCGTGGGCGATACACTACCCGTCGACGGGCCGTTCTTCACGTACACGCTGCGCGAACCGATCGGCGTGGTCGGCGCGATCGTGCCGTGGAACTTCCCGCTCAATATCGCGAGCTGGAAATTCGCCCCCGCGCTCGCCGCGGGCTGCACCGTGGTGCTGAAGCCTGCCTCGGAAACGCCGCTCACTGCCCTGCTCTTTGCCGAGCTCGCGCTCGAAGCCGGGCTTCCGGCCGGTGCGTTCAACGTGGTGCCGGGCGGCGGCTCGACCGCGGGCGCGGCGCTCGTGCGGCACCCCGACGTCGATAAGATCTCGTTCACCGGCTCGACGGAGATCGGTCGCCAGGTCATGAAGATGGCGGCGGAAACCAACAAGCGCGTCACGATGGAGCTCGGCGGCAAGAGCCCGAACATCATTTTCGGCGACGCCGATCTCAAGGCGGCGGTGCGCGGCGCGCAGACGGGGATCTTCTACGGCAAGGGCGAAGTCTGCGCCGCCGGTTCACGGCTCCTCGTCGAGAAGGGAGTGCACCAGCAAGTGATCGAGCAGCTTGCCGAGGGCGCGAAGAAAATGACTCCCGGCGACCCGCTCGATAAGAATACGCGCCTGGGCGCGCTCGTCTCCCGGAAACAGCAGGAGAGCGTGCTCGCCTACATCAAGAAGGGCGTGGACGAGGGCGCGCAGCTCGTGGCCGGCGGCAAGGCGGCGAAGCCCAACGGCAAGGGCTACTACGTCGAGGCCACGGTCTTCGACGCGGTGCAGCCCGAGATGACGATCGCGCGCGAGGAGATCTTCGGTCCCGTGCTTGCCGTCCTGACGTTCGACGACTTTGAGCAGGGTGTGACGCTCGCCAATGACACGATTTACGGTCTCGCCGCCGGTATCTGGACAAAGGACATTCAGAAAGCGCATCGCGCCGCCAAGGCCATTCGCGCCGGGACGGTCTGGATCAATTCCTACAACTCCTACGACTCCGGTGCTCCGTTCGGTGGGTTCAAGGCATCGGGGTTTGGTCGCGATCTGGGTCGCGAAGCGCTCGACGGGTATTTGGACACGAAGACGGTCTGGGTCGGCCTGTGACGGGAAACGGGAAGCGGGAAGCGTACGTCACGTTGGCTCTCCGGACTCCCGTCGGCCGACACGGCGGCTCATTGGCCGGCGTGCGACCGGATGATCTCGCCGCAGTTCCCATCAAGGCCGTGGTGGAGCGCTCGGCGATCGATCCGGCGTCGATCGACGACGTGATTCTCGGCTGCGCTAATCAGGCGGGTGAAGACAATCGCAACGTCGCGCGCATGGCGCTGCTGCTCGCTGGTCTTCCGGTGGAAGTGCCGGGTCAGACCGTCAATCGCCTGTGTGGCTCGGGACTCCAGGCCGTCGCGAGTGCCGCGCACGCGGTCAAGGCCGGAGAAGGTGAGACGTTCATCGCGGGCGGCGTGGAGAGCATGACCCGCGCGCCCTACGTCATGCTCAAACCGAGTGAGCCGTTCAGTCGCAAAACTCCCGAGGTTGCGGATTCCACCGTGGGCTGGCGGTTCGTCAATCCGAAGATGAAGAAGGAATGGACGATCTCGTTGGGGGAAACCGCCGAGGTGGTCGCCGAGCGCTACAAGATCAGCCGCGCCGACCAAGACGCGTTTGCGGTCGAGAGTCAGCGGCGCGCTGAAAAGGCCCTGAAGGAGTGCGTGTTCACGGACGAGCTTGTCCCCGTTCCGCTTTCCGATGGTTCGACGTTTGCCAAGGACGAGTACCCGCGCGCCGGCACGACGTTGGACTCGGTCGCGAAGCTCAAGCCGGCGTTTCGCTCGAACGGCACCGTCACCGCTGCGAGTTCCAGCGGCATCAACGACGGTGCGGCGGCGCTGCTGGTGACGGCAGCGAAGGGCGGCGGAGGGCGGCGGGGGGCGGCGATGGCGCGGGTCGTGTCAACAGCCGTCGCGGGGGTGGATCCGAGCTGCATGGGACTCGGTCCCATTCCGGCCACGAGGCTGGCGCTGAAACGTGCCGGTCTCACGATTAATGACATTGGCCTGATCGAGCTGAACGAAGCGTTCGCCGCCCAGGCGATTGCGTGCATCCGCGAGCTGAAACTCGACCCCGAGAAGGTCAACATTTACGGTGGCGGCATCTCGCTCGGCCACCCCCTGGGCTGTACCGGTGCCAAGCTCCTCACCACGCTGGTCCACGCCTTATCACGCCGGAACACGCAGTTCGGGTTGGTCACCATGTGCATCGGCGTCGGCCAGGGCATCGCCATGATTGTGGAGCGCGTTTGATGGCTGCCTACGAGCGCATCCTGGTCGAAATCACCGATCACATCGGGAACGTCACGCTGAACCGGCCGGACAAGGCGAACGCGTTCGATCCCGAGATGTGCGAGGATCTGCTCGAGGCGATGCGGATGCTCGCCGCCGCGGACCAAGTGCGCGTCGTCGTGATCACCGGGGCCGGCAAGGCGTTCTGCGCCGGAGCCGACCTCGGCGTGCTGGGTACGCAGGGCGAGCAGCTGGTGCGAGCCGGGAAGGACATCGCGCTCGCGATTCGCCATGCACCCAAGCCGGTGCTCGCCGCCGTGAATGGCGCGGCGGCGGGCGGTGGAGCCAATCTCGCCCTCGCCTGCGACTACCGCCTGGCCTCGGATCAAGCGTCGATCGGGCAGGTATTTCACAAACTCGGCCTCGGACCGGACTGGGGCGGCAGCTACTTCCTGCCCCGGCTCACGGGCATCTCGAATGCGCTGGAGCTCGTGTGGAGCGCGCGCATGGTGCCCGCGGCAGAGGCGCTCGCGCTTGGACTCTTCGACCGCGTCGTCGGGTCCGGAGAGCTCCTCGGCGAGGCCGGCAGGCTGGCGAAACACTGGGCGGGAATGGCCCCGCTCGCGGTGCGCAAAGCCAAGGAAGCGCTGTACCGGTCTCTGCACAGCACGCTGGACGAGATGCTCGATGTGGAGATCATCGACCAACAGGCGCTGTTTGCCACTCCTGAAGCCCGTCAACTGATAAGGAACCGCTGATGGTCCGCAAACTTCACAACTTCGATGACTGGATCGACTACTTCAAATACTGGCAGGACTCGATCGGCTTGCCGCCGGGCGCCCTGCGCGAATTCAAATTCGACGCGAAGTTCGGCGATCCCGAAGTGCCGCACATCGAGTTCGGGCATTACAAAGGCCAGCGCAAATGGCCGACGGTGATGCACATCCCGGATCAGCGCATCCGAGACGCGCTGCTCAACCTCATCGTCTACCAGGGCGACACCGAGTTCGCGTCGGTCGAGCAGCAGCGCAATCTGCTCCACCACGCGCCGTCGGATTACGATCTGCTGTCGCTGCAGCGCGTCATGACCGAAGAGATGCGTCACGGCTGGCAGATGTCCTACCTGCTCTGCCAGCACTTCGGCGACGAGGGCAAGCGCGAGGCGGCGAAGCTGCTCGAGCGCCGCGCGGACGAAGGCGAGCGGCTGCTCGGATCATTCAACGAGATCGTCGACAACTGGCTCGATTTCTTTACCTACACGCAGTTCATCGACCGCGACGGCAAATTCCAGCTCAAGATGCTGTCGGTGTCGGCGTTCGATCCGCTGTCCCGCTCCATGGGTCCGATGCTCAAGGAAGAATCGTTCCACCTCGGCACCGGCAACAACGGTCTGCTGCGCATCGTCAAGGCGGGCAGGATGCCGCCGGAGGTGATCCAGCGCTTCTTCTATAAGTGGATTCCGACGGCGTTCGACCTGTTCGGCACCGACAACTCGTCGTCGGCCCACTGGGCGTACGTGTGGGGACTGAAGGGCCGCTACGACGAGCGCGAGAATCCGACCAACGGCGGATCCGAGCCCGACAAGAACCGGCTGAACGAGCTGGCGCGCAACCTCTATCGCCAGGAGATCGTGAAGCTGGTCGAGCGGCTCAACATGTTCATCCCCGAGCGCGAGCGGCAGCTCAAGGTTCCCGATCTCAAGTTCAACCGGCGGATCGGGATGTACGCGCACCAGACGTTCACGGTCGACGGGGAGCCGCTCGACGCGGCGAAGTATCCGGCCTATCTCGAGTCGGTGCTGCCGCGCCCCGAGGACATCGCGGTGGTGCATGACATCGAAAAAGAGCCGGACTGGATCGAGCCCAAGAAAGCCGATAGCCTGCAGCAGTGAAGAAGCCTCTCGTCATCGCCCACCGGGGCGCCTCCAGCGTCGAGCTGGAGAACACCCTGGCGGCGTTCCGCGCGGCCGCCGGCCAGCGCGCCGATGGCGTCGAGCTGGACGTGCATGCGACGCTCGATGGCGAGATCGTCGTTTACCACGATCCCTCGATCATGGGGCTGCCGATCGCACAGGCGCGGATGCGTGATCTGTCCCAGCTCCGGCTGCTAAACGGTGAGCCGCTCCCCACGCTGAGCCAGGCCCTGACCGAGCTCGGCGCGCTCCGGGTGTTCGTCGAGGTGAAGGTCTTGGATCCGCGCTGGGACGACCGGCTGCTCGCGATCCTCGACACCGGCCCCAATCCGTCGGGCTATGCGGTCCACAGCTTTGCATTTCATGTCGTGCGGCGGCTGCGCGAGAAGCGGCCCGCGTTGGCCACCGGCGTGCTTTCCGAAGTCGCGACACGAAATCCCAAGCAGACACTGGAAGACGCCAAAGCCCAGACCCTGTGGCAGGAGTACTCGACGCTGGACGAGTCCCTGGTCGAGGCGGTGCATGGCCTGGGCTGCTCGGTGATCGCCTGGACGGTCGACAATCCGAGTCAGATGGAGCAGCTGGTTTCCATCGGCGTTGACGGGATCTGTACGAATCATCCCGAGCGGGCCCGCCGCATCGTCGACCAGACGCCGTGACGCAGCCGCGGGTCGCGGTGATCGGAGCGGGCACGATGGGGCGCGGGATCGCCTACGTCGCGCTCGTCGCCGGCTGCGACGTGCGGCTGCACGATGCCCAGCCGGGTGCGGTAGGCAATGCGGTTCGCGCGATCGACGAATTGCTCGAGAAAGGCGCGCAGCGCGGCAAGCTCTCGCCTGCGGATCACGCGGCGGCCAGCAAGCGCCTTCGTCCGGTCGAACAGCTCGGCCCCGCGGTGACGGACGCCGATGTCGTGATCGAAGCCGTGATCGAGGACCTCACGGTCAAGCAGCGTCTGTTCTCCGAAATCGAGAGCTCGGCGCCGGACAAGGCACTGCTCGCGTCCAACACCTCTTCCCTGTCCATCGCGCGCATCGCGCAGGGATTGCGCCAGCCGAGGCGCCTCGTCGGGATGCATTTCTTCAATCCCGTGCATGCGATGAAGCTGGTCGAGGTCGTCACCCACGGGGGGGGGGACGATCGCGCGGCGGCTGAGCGCGCGGTGGAGTTCGCCCGGCTGCTGGGGAAAGAGCCGATCGTCGTGCGCGATTCTCCCGGCTTTGCCTCGAGCCGGCTCGGCGTGGTGCTCGGTCTCGAGGCGATGCGCATGCTCGAGCAGGGGGTGGCGAGCGCGGAAGACATCGACAAGGCGATGGAGCTGGGCTACAACCACCCGATGGGGCCGCTCAAACTCAGCGACCTGGTGGGACTCGACGTCCGCCTCGCCATCGCTGAATACCTCCACTCGGTGCTGGGCTCGACGCACTACGAGCCTCCGAGGATCCTGCGCGACAAAGTGAGCAAGGGCGAGCTGGGACGGAAGACGGGAAAGGGGTTTTACACCTGGAGCGATTGAGCCGCATCACCGACGTGCACATTCACATCCAGCCGTGGCGCGACCTCAAGCCCAAGGTCCAGGAGGCGATGCGCAAGGGCAAAGAGGACCATTGGGAGTTCCTGATCGCGCTCATGGACGATCCCAAGGCCCTGCTCGAGGTCATGGATCGCTCCGGCGTCTGGCGCGTGGGGCTCGTCAACTACCCGAGCCCCGACATCATGGGGTTCGATGATTCCACCAACACCTTCGCCGCGAAATACGCGCGCGCCAATCCGGAGCGGTTGCTGCCTTACGGCGGCGTGCACGCGCGCTTCACCCGCGATCCGGCGGGCGATGTCGATCGGCTCGTCGATCAAGGGATCCGATTGCTCAAGATTCATCCCCCGCACCAGAACTTCCCGGCAAATGCCTATCACGATGGCCTCGACGCCCTCGGCAAGATCTACCGGCGCTGCGAAGAGCGCGGCCTGCCGGTCATGGTCCACACCGGCACGTCGATTTTTCCGGGTGCGCGCTCGAAATACGGCAACCCGATGGAGCTCGACGACGTCGCGATCGACTTCCCCGCCCTCAAGCTGGTCATGGCGCACGGCGGGCGGCCGCTGTACATGGACGAAGCCTTCTTCATTCTGCGACGTCACGGCCAGGTCAGACTGGACGTCTCGGGCATTCCGCCGGCCAAACTGCTGGAGTACTTTCCCCGCCTGACGGAAATCGTCGATCGCGTCCTGTGGGGCACGGACTGGCCCAGCCCCGGCGTGAAGGACCTGCGGCAAAACATCGATCAGTTTCTGGGCTTGCCGCTGACCCAGGCGCAGCAGCGGGCCATTCTCGAGACCAATGCGCTCGCTCTCTTTCCGGGAGTCTGAAACCGTATGAAACGGATGTGGCTGATCGGGGGGGCAGTGCTGCTGCCCAGCCTGCTGTCGGCGCAAGCCGGACGCGTGCCGTTCGAGCAGTTCACCCTGCCGAACGGGCTCCGCGTCATCTACTCCGAAGACCGGTCCACGCCGATCGTGACCGTGAACCTCTGGTACGAGGTCGGCTCCCGCAACGAACGGCCCGGCCGCTCTGGATTCGCGCATCTGTTCGAGCACATGATGTTCCAGGGCTCCGCGCACGTGAAGAAGACCGAGCACAATCAGCTGCTCGAGCGCGCGGGCGCGGATTTCAACGGGAGCACTGCGGAGGACCGAACCAACTACTACCAAACCGTCCCATCCAACCGGCTGAACCTGGCGCTGTGGCTCGAGGCCGATCGGATGCGCTCGCTGGCGATCACCGAAGAGAACTTCGAGAACCAGCGCCAGGCCGTGAAGGAAGAGCGGCGCCTGCGCGTCGACAACCAGCCGTACCAGGCGGCGTTCACCGACGGGCTGACCTGGCCGTTCGACAGCACGACCTGCTTCCCCTACGCGCACACCGTCATCGGCTCGATGGCGGATCTCGACGCGGCGAAGCTCCCCGACGTCCAGGCGTTCTTCGATACCTACTACGCGCCCAACAACGCGACGCTCGTCGTGGTGGGTGACTTCAATCCGGCCGAGCTGCGCACGCTGGTCAATCAGTACTTCGCCGGCATTCCGAGTCACGCTGCGCCCGAGGCGCCACGCTGCGACGCTAGCGCCGGCCGCCCGCCCCAGCGGCGCGAGGTCCGCGACCCGAAGGCCAACCTCGATGCGGTGCTCCGGATCTATCGCGTTCCCGAGCATCGCAATCCCGACACCGGCGCGCTCGAGCTCCTGGACCTCATTCTGGGCCGGGGCGAAAGCTCGCGGCTCAATGTCTCCGTGGTGCGCCGCGACAAGGCCGCCGTGGCGACAGGCTCGCTGCTCAATCCGTTCGGCTCACGCAACGGCCCCGGCGTCTGGGTGACCTACGGCATCGTGAACCAGGGCGTCTCGGCGGATCGGATGGACAGTCTACTGGCCGCGCAGCTCGACACGATCCGGCAGAACGGCGTATCCGCCGCCGAGCTCGAGAAAGCGAAGAACCTGCTGCGCTCGGGATTCATTGCGAATCGTGAGACGACGATGGGCAAGGCCGAGGAGCTGCACCACTATCTCACCTTCCATAATTCGATCGACGAGATCAACACTGATCTCGAGCGCGTCCTCGCCGTGACCAGCGACGACTTGAAGCGTGTCGCGGCCAAGTATCTCGATCCGAACAATCTGACGGTCGTGATCGTGCGCGCCGGGCCACCGACGACCTCGGGAGGGTCCCAGTGAAGCTCGCCCGCACGCTCGGCGCACTGCTGCTCGGCGCGGGCGTCCTGACCGCCCAGGAACCCTTCCCCACCAGTCCACCAACCGCGGCGCCCCTGCGGCCGGTGCAGTTCCCGCCGTTCCGCACGGTCGCGCTCCCGAACGGCATGACGCTGTTGTTGGTCGAGAACCACGAGCAGCCCACATTGTCGGTGAGTCTCAGCTTCCGCGCCGGCAGCGCGTACGACCCGCGCGGCAAAGAGGGCGTCGCGGCATTTGTCGCCGAGCTGTTGACCAAAGGCACCCCGACCCGGACAGCCGAGCAGATCGCGGCCA
>DASTDR010000700.1:0-11192 GCA_035710265.1 Gemmatimonadales bacterium
GCCGGAATGCCGATGCCCGTATCCCTGACACAGACCACCGCTTCACCGCGGGCATGCGCGACCGACACCAGGATTTCTCCGCCCGCCGGTGTGTACTTGCACGCGTTCGTCAACACATTGCCGAACACTTGCGCGAGCCGCATAGGGTCGGCGTCCAGATACAGGGGCTCGGGCGGCAACTGCACGCGCAACCGGACATCGGCGCTCTGGACCAGCGGTTGCGTGGCCTCGAGCGCCTGGTGTAGGACCGACGCGAGATCCACCGGCTCTTTCCGCAGCTCGATCTTGTCGTGTGTGATGCGATTGACGTCGATCAGGTCATCGACGAGCCGGACCAGATGCTTGAGCTGGCGCTGCATCGTTTCGCGCGCCTGGCGTTGCAGGGGATTGCCGTCGCCGAGACGGGTGAGGATCTCGAGCGTGTTCCGCATCGGCGCCAGCGGCGCCCGGAGCTCGTGCGCCAAGGTCGCCAGAAACTCGTCCTTGCGCCGGTCCGCCTCCTTTAGCCGCTCGCGGCTCTCGCGCAGGATGTCTTCCTGGCGCCGAATGATGACGAGGCTCCAGAAGAGAATTCCCAGCAGGAGCGCCGCTTCCACCAGGGTGCGCACAGCCGTGCCGGTGGTGAGATCGAACAGCCCTGCTTCCTGACCGATCAGCCGGAGCAGGCCCAGAATGAACGCGACCGCCAGAATGAGCGGGGTCGCACGCCGAGCGATATACCCGGCGGTGCCGTCGTCACGAAGCAGCCGGGTCGGACCCGACTCCGGGACACTCGCCACGAGCCCGATGGACACGGCCAGAATGAACGCTGCCGTCTGCAGCGCGATCACCGTGAGTGTCGGCTTGGCGTAGAACACGCTCGCGTGATAGAGGTATCCCGTGATCGCAAGCGTCGCGATTCCCATGGTCCCGAGACCCAGGACTGGCACCGCGCGCCGCGACCCGTGGCCGCCTCGTGCCAGCAGAAACAGTGCAGTGCCGATGAGGGTCCAGCACGCAGCGCCCGGTGGTCCCATGCGTCCCGGTGATATGACGCCCGTCCGGCCCCACTCCCTGCCGAACATCAGCAGGGTGTTGAGCCAGCGCAGATCGAGCGGCGTGAGGTACTGGATGAGCGCCGTCGCACCAAGCAGGCCCACGAGGATGCCCAGCGCGGTCACCACGCGGCGATGCCCGTACTCCAGCAGAACCAGCGAGGCCCCCGCTACGATGACTGCCACCGTCGCGTTTGGTTGGATCGAGATCCCGCTATCGATCCAATCCGTAAAGCGCCGCCAATCGCCCGCCCAGCCGAGGAACGAAACCAGTCCGCCCAGGAGCGTGAACCATCCGGCCGCGAGTACGGTGCTTCGGCGACGTTCCATGCCTGTTAGTTAAGGGGTTTTGCTCCGAGCAGGGAGGTCTCTATATTTCGCGCTCTTCCCGAGTAGCTCAGTTGGTAGAGCAGCCGGCTGTTAACCGGCGGGTCGCAGGTTCGAGTCCTGCCTCGGGAGCTATCCATCCGAAGAATTAGCCCCTGACCTGTCGCGCCTCATCCATCTTTGCACGCCGCGGGCGATGTTGACGCCCCGTACCTGTTCATAGACTTCCGCGAGTATTCTCCCCCACCCTGATTCACCAACGCGGAGGCCCTCATGGAGGCATTGCAGAAGCTGCTGCAGGACGAACTCGAAGATCTCTATGATGCCGAACAACAAATCCTCAAAGCCCTGCCGAAAATGATCGAAGGAAGCTCCTCGGCTGAACTGCAACGTGCGCTCAAACAGCATCTGCAGGTCACACAGAATCAGGTCACGCGCCTCGAACAAGTTTTCGAGCAGCTCGGCGAGAAGGCCCGCAAAAAGCCCTGTAAGGGCATGGCGGGCATCATCGCGGAGGGTGCCGAAACGCTGGAGCAGGACCTCGAGGAGTCAACGCTGGACGCCGGCATCATCGCCGCCGCCCAGAAAGTGGAGCATTACGAAATTGCGTCGTACGGCACCGCGCGTACGCTGGCGCAGACGCTGGGCAAGACCCAGATCGCCGAGCTGCTCGAAGAGACCCTGGAAGAAGAGAAGGAAGCCGACCAGCTGCTGACGCACATCGCCGAGTCGTCTATCAACGCGGAAGCGGCGTCTGAGGAAGAGGAAGGCGAGGAGCAGGAAGGATCGCGGTCAGGCAAGGGCCGGAGCCGCTCGAGTCAGGGCAGCCGCTCCAGCTCCAGTCGTAGTGGCTCACGCTCCAAGAACCGCAGCACCAGACGGAGTCGCGGCCCCGCAAAAGCCGGTCGTTGAACGACGACCTCGGGCGTGGTGAAGGGCTTAGTCCCGTCCTTCACCGCGCCAACCCCCCACGTGCTCCGGCACGATTCTCGCCAATACCCATCATGAAGAATCGATTCCTGAGTCTCTGCGACTTCGAAGGTGAAGATCATGGCAACGATGAAGACCCGCGGCCTGCTCAAAAGCGCCCTCGTTCTGTGCGTTGCGGCTGCATTCTGGAACGGCGGGTGCGCGACGGATATGGGACCGCCCAAACCGAGCATCCACGTCGCCCCTGGGTCCGTGACGTTCAAGGACACAATCGGCAATGGAGGTCCGCCGGCCCAAACGGTGGCCATTTCGACCGACAACCAGGACAGTGTCCCCGGTTTGCGGACATCCGTCGCGTACACCAATGGATCGGGGTGGCTCACGGCTCAACTGAGCGGCCCGGTCGCCCCTGCAACGCTGACGTTGTCGTCGAGCATCGCCGGTCTCGAAGCGGGGACCTACCAGGCCACCGTGACGATCGAGGCGGATGACGCCGCCAACAGCCCGCTCACCCTGCCCGTCACGTTCGAAGTCGCCCCGCCGCCCCCGGTGCGAATCGCGCTCTCGGTCTCGTCCGTCACATTCAACGATACCGTTTCGAGCAGCTCACCGGCCGCGCAAACCGTCAACGTTACCGCCGAGGGAATGGGCGCGCTGACGGGGATGCATGTGCTGGTGTCGTATGGATCGGGCGCCGCCGGCTGGCTGCATGCCAGACTCAGCGACAGTACCGCCCCGGCCACGCTTACGCTCACGCCGAACACCACCGGTCTGAACGCGGGGAGCTACACGGCCATCGTGACGATTGTCTCCCCGGTCGCCGGCAACAGTCCCAAGGAATTGCCCATCAACTTCCAGATGGCCCCCCAACCGCCCGTCACCGGCATCACGGTGGTCGCCGTCGGCAATCTGGGAAAATGCGGCAGTGATCTCGCGATGGAATCCGCCAAGGTGGTGGCGTCGCTGAATCCCGATTATGTCCTGATGCTTGGCAACAGCGCCCTGCCCCAGTCCGGCACGGTCACGACACTCGAAGATTACATGGCGTGTTACGACCCCGTGTGGGGTCAGTTCAAGTCCAAGACGTACGCGGCACTGGGGACCAGGGAAGTCGACACCGACACCGTTCCGCCCACCTACGGCAGCGGTATGGCCTCGGGCGCGGATGCGTACTTCGGCGCCGACCGCATCGGCCCGCCAGGGAAGAACTGGTATAGCTTCGACATCGGCGGCTGGCACGTCGTCGCGCTGAACGTGCAAAGTCCGGGCGGCTACACACGGCCGACCAAGATCCAGTTCCACGCCGCGAGTGAGCAGTTCTGGTGGCTGGGTCAGGACCTCAAAGCCCATCGCAATACCAAGTGCACGCTGGCCTTCTGGTATCAGGCGATGTGGATCTCCTCAAAAACCATCGATCCGACGTGGCTGACCCAGAAGGATGGTTATCGCGTGCAGGATATTCGCGGAATCTGGGTCCAGCTCTACGACAACAATGCGGATCTGGTGATCAACGGCAATCCGCACATTTATGAGCGGTTCAAGCCCGGGAAGTATGATCGCACCTATCAGGATCCTTCCACGACCGAGTGGGCGGCTGATCCGGTGCGCGGCATTCGCCAGATCACCAGCGGACTGGGCGGCGACGGCCCCACGGGGTTCGATCAGCCGGCCGCTGTGCGGAATCCCCTCAGCGAATACCGCGCCGGTGGCAACGGTGTTTTGAAGTTGGTGCTCGGGAGTGGGGAGTACTCATGGGAGTTTGTAAACACGAAATACTCCCACATCCAGGACCAGGGCCGGGGGGTCTGCCACTAGGGACAGCACCAGGGTCGTGACCGAAGCCATCCGGACCCTATATTGGGCCCATGCCCAGGGTCCGGAACGGCAACAAGCCCAAGACAAAACGGGCACGAAAGCCGCGGAGAGCGGCGGACTCCTTAACCGTCTCCGTGCTCCAGGCGACGTTGGAATCCACGGCAGATGGGATTCTGGTCGTCGACTTCGACGGGAGAGTCCTCTCACAAAACCGGCGGCTCTCCGAAATGTGGCGCATCCCCGCCTCGGTCATCGCATCCAAGAACGACGCGGAACTGATCGAGCGGGTCAAGGAACAGCTCGCGAATCCCCGGCAATTCGTCGACAAGATTCGCGAGCTCTACGCCGCCCCCACGTCTGACAGCTTCGACGTGCTCGCGTTCAAGGACGGGCGCATCTTTGAGCGGTACTCGATTCCGCTGCGCCTCGACGGCCGAGCCGTTGGCCGGGTCTGGAGTTTCCGCGACGTCACGGCGCGGCGCCGCGCCGAATGCATCCAGGAGGCGGTGTATCAGATCTCGCACACCGCTCACCGCGTACAAAACCTCCAAGAGCTGCTCCGCGCCATTCACCAGATCGTCGGCGAGCTGATGCCGGCCAAGAACTTCTACGTTTCGCTCTATAACGCGGAGACGGACCAGCTCGAATTCCCGTACTTCGTAGACGAAATCGATCTCTCCTGCGACGTGCGGCCGCGCAAGCTTCGCAAGGGGCTGACCGAGTATGTCTTGCGGACCGGCGAGCCGCTGCTTGCGACTCCGGAGATCTACGAGAAGCTGGTGGTCGCAGGCGAAGTCGAGCTGATCGGCGCGCCCTCGATCGACTGGTTGGGCGTCCCGCTCAAGGTGAAGGACCGCGCGATCGGCGTGGTGGTGACTCAGACGTACTCCGAGGGCATCCGCTACGGGGAGAGCGAGCTCGATATTCTGACGTTCGTTTCGTCGCAGATGGCCATGGCGATCGAGCGCAAGCGGGTCGACGACGCCTGGCGTGAGCAGAGCGAGTTGCTGCAGCGCATCGTGGACAACATCCCCGTGATGCTCGTATTTCTCGACGAGCAAGGCCGGATCTCCTGGGGCAACCGGGAATGGTCCCGAGCCCTCGGGTACGAGGTCAGCGAGGCGAAGGAGCGTGACATCTTCCCCGAGCTGTATCCGGACGAGAGGGAGCGACAACGCGTGCGTGACTCGGTCGGCGCCCCCCTCGGGCAGTGGACCGACTTCCGCACTCGCACCCGGCACGGCGCGACGATCGATACGATCTGGGCCAACGCGCCGCTCACGGGGGGCGGCTGGCTCGCGATCGGGATGGACGTCTCGGACCGGCGCCGGGCCGAGGAGCGCTACCGCTCGTTCATCGCGCAGAGCTCGGAAGGCGTCTCGCGCATCGAGATCGATCCTCCCGTCTCCATCAAGCTGCCGGAGGACGAGCAGATCGATGCGGTATACCGGGTCGCCCGAATCGCCGAGTGCAACGACGCGATGGCCCGGATGTACGGCTACAAAGACGCGCTCGAGCTCGTCGGGACGGCGCTCTCGGATCTGCACGATGTGCGCGATCCGGCGAATCGCGAGCAGATCCGAGCCTTCATACGCTCGGGGTATCGCCTGTCCGACTCGGAGACCCGCGAGCACGCCAAGGACGGCAAGCCGCGCGTCTTCCTTAATAACGTCGTCGGCTTCGTCGAGGACGGACATCTCGTGCGGGTGTGGGGCACCCAACGGGATGTGACCGATCAGCGCCATCTCGAGGAGCAGTTCCGCCAGGCGCAGAAGATGGAAGCGGTGGGCCAACTCGCGGGCGGGATTGCCCATGACTTCAACAACCTGCTCACGGCGATTCTCGGCAACACCCAGCTGCTGTTGCGCGACCTGCCGCCCGGCGACGCGAAGCGCGCCGACGTCGAAGAAATCCGCAAAGCCTCTGAGCGCGCCGCGTCGCTCACGCGCCAGCTGCTCGCCTACAGCCGCCGCCAGATGCTCCAGCCGGAGATCCTGGACTTGAACGTCGTGGTGGCGGACATGGACCGGATGCTGCGCCGCCTCATCGGCGAGAATATCGCCCTGGTGACGATCCTGGCGCCGGACCTGGGGCGCGTGCGCGCCGATCCGAACCAGATCGAGCAGGTTCTGGTGAACCTGGCGGTCAATGCCCGCGATGCGATGACCGATGGCGGCGGGGGTCAGCTCACCATCGAGACATCCAACGTGAACCTCGACGAGGCATTCACCCAGGCGCATCTGGGGTCCAAGCCCGGGCCGCACGCCATGCTGGCCGTGACCGATACGGGCACCGGCATGGATGCCACGGTTCGGGCTCATTTGTTTGAGCCGTTCTTCACGACCAAGGACGTGGGCAAGGGCACGGGGCTGGGCCTGGCCACCGTGTACGGCATCGTCAAACAGTCCGATGGCTACATCTCCGTCTACTCAGAGCCGGGCCGCGGCTCCAGCTTCAAGATCTACTTGCCCCGGCTCGACGCTCGGCCCCGCACCTCCTCGCCCGGAATGAAAGCGGGGGTCAGCCACGGGACCGAAACGATCCTGGTCGTCGAGGACGAGCCCGCCGTGCTGTCGCTGAGCCAACGGGCCCTCGAGGCTCACGGCTACGTCGTGCTCGCGGCCTCGGACGCTACCACCGCGCTGCGCCTGGTCGAACGGCATGGCGGGGAGATCCACCTGCTGCTCACCGACGTCATCATGCCGGGCATGTCGGGACGTGACCTGGCCGATCAGTTAGCCTCCCGCCGGCCCGGCATTCGCGTCCTCTACATGTCGGGATACCCCGGCGACGCTGTCGTACAGCACGGGGAGCTGCAGGCGGGCAGCGCATTCCTGCAAAAACCCTTCTCACCCGATGGGCTCGCGCGAAAAGTGCGTGACGCGCTGGACGCATGACACGCCGCGCGATACGCTATCGGCATGGCTAAGGTCGCTTCTCCCGCAGCGACTTCCTTCGGTGCGTTGGACCCCGAGCAGCTCGTCCGTCTGGTCGAGCAGCTGCCCGTGGTGCTGTGGTCGACCGACGCGCAGTTGCGCGTGACATCGCGCCGCGGGGGCAGTTTATCGCTGCTCGGCTCCCTGCCATCGCCGGACGAGGGGGTCCTTGTGGGACGCGCGGTGGAGAATCCCGCCGAGTCCGCCCGCGCGGTCGCCGCGCACCGCGCCGCCCTGCTCGGAAACCCCACGGCGTACGAGATCAGCGTGCGCGGCCGAACCTTCAGCGCCCGCGTTGAGCCGCTCCGCGACGGGACCGGCGCCATCTGCGGCGTGGCTGGTGTCGCGTTCGACATCACGGATCTGCGCTATTCGGAAGAACGGCTGCGCATGATCAATCTCGCGACCAACGATGCAGTCTGGGACTGGGACCTCGCGACGAACACCCTGTGGGTGGGCCGCGGGTTCGAAACGCTGTTCTGGTACACGCGCGACGAAATCGATCCGAATGTCGAAGCCTGGAGGAGCCGCCTCCACCCGGAAGACCGGGCGCGCGTCATCGGAAGCATGCAGGCGGCGATCGCGGGAGGAAACACAGTCTGGTCCGCAGAATACCGGTTCCGCCGGCGTGACGGCTCCTATGCCGATGTGTACGACCGCGGTTACGTCATTCACGATCCCCAGACCAGAATCCCGATCCGCATGGTGGGGTCGATGATGGACGTGTCGGAGCGCAAACGGTCTCAGGAGCAGCTGCAGGCGTCCCGCGCTGCGCTGCGGCAGCTCGCGGCGCGGCAGCAGGATGTTCGTGAGCACGAGCGGACGCGCATTGCGCGCGAGATCCATGACAGCCTCGGTCAGGCTTTGACCGCGCTCAAGCTCCAGCTCGCGGCGGCGCAGACGTCCGCCGGCACCGAAGCCACTGCCCTGCGCGAGCGGCTGAGCGAGACGGCGCTCATGGTCGACGATTTGGTCAAGAGCGTGCGTCGCATCGCAACCGAGCTCCGCCCGCCGATCCTCGACCAGCTGGGCTTCCCGGCGGCCGTGGACTGGATGGCGCAGGATTTTGCGCGGCGCACGGGAATCGCGTGTGAGACGAGGATCCTCCCGACTGAGGGAGCCATCAGCAACGATCTGGCGACCGCGCTCTTCCGTATCACGCAGGAAGCGCTGACCAACATCTCCCGCCACGCGGCTGCGAGCCGCGTACATATTGAGTTGGGCCTCAAAAGCGGTTGCGTTACGCTGGAGGTGCTCGACGACGGCCAGGGAATCACCGATGCCGCGGCCAGCGGCCCGAACTCCCTTGGAATTCTGGGAATGCGTGAGCGCGCGGCCGCGCTTGGCGGCGTCCTGGAGGTCGCTCCGCGCTCGGACGGCGGAACGCGCGTGGCGGCGTGGTTTCCTCCTAACCTTGGAGCAGGTGTCAATCGATGACTCGAATTCTCGTCGTGGACGATCACGCACTAGTCCGCCGTGGGCTCATTGAGCTCCTCCAGAGCCTGCCCATGAATGTGGAGTTCGGCGAGGCCGGTACGGCCGCGGAGGCCCTCGCGCGCACCCTGGGAGAAACGTGGGACGCCGTGTTGCTGGATCTGGGCCTCCCGGACCGGCACGGCCTCGACGTGCTCCGCGAGCTGCACGCCGCTCGTCCCGAGCTCCCCGTGCTCATCCTGACGATGTTCCCCGAAGATCAGCTCGCGCTCCGCGTGCTCGAAATGGGCGCCGCCGGCTATCTCACGAAGGAATCCGCCCCGGAGGAGTTATTGCGGGCCCTGGAACGCGTCATCGAGGGCCACAAGTACCTCAGCCCCGCGATGACGCAGGCAGTCGCCGACGGACTCGGCGGACCGCCGCCGACGCCCCATGAGCAGCTCTCCGATCGCGAGCTGGAAGTGCTGCGTTTGCTCGCGGCCGGCCGGCCGATCACGGCGATCAGCCGCCAGCTCGGGCTTTCACCCAAGACCGTGACCACCTACCGCGCGCGACTGCTCGCGAAACTGCGCATGAAGTCCAATGCCGAATTGACCTTCTATGCGACCCAGCACGGCCTCGTCAGCCCAGCGGCCCTGCGCGCTACGTCGTAAAGCCGGTGGAAGCCCTGAGTCCCCCGAATGCACCCCGAAAAAAGCGATAAAACCTGCATTATCTGGCGAGTGTGTGCTCACTTCGATTCGTAACCTGTTGCGCTATTGGGGATTAATCCCGCGCAAGGCCCAGATCGTAGTTGTACTTGTCTGCAATACAACGACTTAGCTTGCGAAGTGCCCCGCCGCACTGACCCTGCCACTAGATTCCCGCCATGTCTTTGCCGCCCTTAATCGGGCATGAAGGGGTTAAGACCAGACTGGCGGGCGCCCACGCCTCCGGAAAGCTGCCTCAAGCCGTACTGCTAACCGGTCCTCGTGGTGTCGGTAAACAGCGTCTCGCGCTGTGGCTCGCCCAACTGATCCAATGTGATGCACCGGGCCAGGAACCGTGCGGTGAATGCCGCTCCTGCCGCCTTGTGCAGACGTTGCAGCACCCCGACGTGCACTGGTTTGTACCGGTCGAGCTGAGCAAGCGAGGCGGGGCCGGAACCAGCGATACAGATAAGCAGATCGACCTGGTCGCCGAGGCTTTGGCTGAGGAGATGGCTGCGCGGCGGGAGCAGCCGCTGTACCCGCCGGTTGTCGGCCTGGCTAGTCACCCGGTGGCCGCCGTTCGGCTGCTGCTGAAGCGGCTGGCACTGACGCCGGCGATGAGCAAGCGGAAAGTGTTCATCGTCGGAGATGCGGAGCGCCTCATCCCCCAGCTCGGGACCGAGGTGGCAGCGAACGCGCTGTTGAAGGCACTTGAGGAACCGCCGTCGGACTCGGTCATCATTCTGACCGCGGCGGATCCGAATGCCCTGCTCCCCACGGTGTTGTCACGTGTTGTGCTCGTTCGTGTGGCGCGATTGGCCGACAGTGTTGTGACAGCATTTGCGCAGCAAAAGCTCGCATTTCGCAGCAAAGATGAGTTGGCACAACGTGTTACGGCTGCTGACGGGTGCATTGGCAAGCTCTTTGCTACAGACGGCACTCGTTCCGGACAGCCCGATCAGGCCGGCCGGTTCATGGATGCGCCGCTGCTGTATGCGCTCGGTCAGGTTCCGTTTCAGGCACGCGGCGGCTTCACTGAAATGCTGGATGCGTTGGCCGATAAGCTGCGCAGCGAAGTCAAGCGCGGTGTCGATACGGAGAAGCTGGTTGAAGCGATCGCGCTCGTGATGGATGCGCGCGACCTGGCGCAGGGCAACGTGAATCCGCAGCTCTTGGCGGCCGTCTTGGCCGCCGATCTGCGGGAGGTCCGGCGGCCATGACGTTGTCGCACCTGGACCAGGCGGGCCGGGCCCGGATGGTCGATGTCGGCAACAAGCCGCTGCTGGATCGTACGGCGGTCGCAAACGGCACGATTCGGATGTCGCCCGAGGCGTTTCGGCAGGTGACTGAGAAGGCAATTGCCAAGGGCGACGTCCTGACGGTGAGTGAGGTTGCGGGGACGCTGGCGGCAAAAAGGACGGCGGAGTTGATCCCGCTGTGCCACCCTCTGGGCCTCGACCACGTAGCGGTCGAGGCGACATTGGACGAGGCCCTGCCGGGGGTGAGGGTTTCGGCCAGTGTTCGGGCGGTTGGGCGGACGGGGGTCGAGATGGAGGCCCTCACGGCGGTGACCGTCGCGTTGCTCACCGTGTACGACATGGTGAAAGCCGTGGATGGCAGCCTGGTGATCGGGGATGTGCAGTTGCTCGAGAAGCGAAAAGCCCCGATGGGATCTTGAATGAGGCTTGATGCTGGAGCCGTAGGTTTACCGGAGTCAGAACAGGAGAGGAGTATGCAAACGAAAACTCAACGTCTGATGCTACGCGGCGGCATGATTGCGCTGGCTGTCCTGCTCGTCAGTACCGTGGGCGGATGGGCCGGGGGCACTACGACCGACGCCGAACGCGCGCCTGGTTCGGGCGCGGAGCTGCTCGGCGAGTTGCGGTCGCTCCGCCAACAGCTCGACGCCAAGCAGGGCGAGCTTGAAGTCGCCCGGCTGCAGCTCGATCGCGTGGATGCGATCATGCAGTATTACACGCATTACAAGCTGCCTGCCGACATGGCGACGGCCGTGTACGACGTCGCCC
>DASTDR010000701.1:0-15073 GCA_035710265.1 Gemmatimonadales bacterium
AGGTAGTGGTTGCCTGACTGGGCCTCCGGCCCGGTCACGACGTGCTGGCGTGTGGGATCGACCCCGTCGGGCCAGGCGGACAGTGTGCCCGATTCAAAGTCCTCGGTGAAGACTGTGCCGTTGTCGGTGCAGCCCTGAGCAAGGAGGGCGAGCAGGAACACGTGCCTCATGGTTGGTGATGCGGTCTGCTGCAAGACTTGGGCTAGGTGGCGCTGGGCGGAGGTGACGACAGGTGTTGCAGCCGTGCGACGGTCTCCGACGCGACGCGTGGCGCAAACCAGCTTGAACTAGGGTCCACGTCTTGCACCTGCAGACAGCCGTGACTCCTCCGACCTCAAATCCCATGCGAATCGCATTTGTCGGGGCCGGCAACATGGCCCGCCTGCATCTGCACGCCTTGCGCCGGGTGCGGACTCCGCACCGCGTGGTTGGCGTTCAAGACCGGGACGAATCCGCCGGTCGTCAATTCGCGGCACTGGCGCGTGCCCCCAGCTATCAAACGCTCGAGGCGCTGTTCGCGGACGCAAAGCCCGAGCTCGTCCACGTCTGCACGCCGGCAGGCCTGCATTACGAGCCGGCGCGCCTGGCCCTGCTGGGGGGGGCGCACGTCTACGTCGAGAAGCCGTTCGTTGCGACCGCGCGCGAGGCCGACGAGCTGCTCGATCTCGCAGCTCGACGCGGACTGCTCATCTGTGCCGGCCATCAGCAGATCCGCGACACGGCCTATCGGGCGCTGCTCGATCAGGCCCCCGACCTCGGTGACGTGGTCCAGGTCGACAGCCACTTCACATTTCGGCCCGTTGGCACCAGCTCGGAGCGTGCGGGGGCGACCGCGCTCGCGGAGCAGCTCGTCGACATTCTTCCGCATCCCCTCTATACGCTGGTGGACGCGCTCGAGCGTCTCGCGCCTGCGCCCACTCCCGGCTCTGCCACTGTCGAGATCGGGTCGGTCGTCGCCGGCGCGCGCGACCTGCACGCGATCCTCCGCGCGGGTGAATCGTGCTACGGGCGTCTTTCCGTGAGTCTGCGCGCGCGCCCCATTGCGTCGTTCCTCACGGTCAGCGGGACCGGCGGCACGTTGACAGCCGACTTCCTCCGCTCGAGCGTCGTCGGCGCCGCGAACCCCGGTACGTCACCGGTGGAAAAGGCTGGGAACCCAATTGTCGAGGCTGGGCAGCTCGCGATCCGGAACGCGCTGGGCGTGGCGCGGCGCGTGTTTCAGGGTGGCGACTATCCGGGGCTGGCGGAGTTGATCGACGCGTTTTACGCCGCGGTGGCGAGCGGCGGCGCGTCACCGGTCTCGCCGGCGCATTTGCGGCGCGTCACGGTGCTGTTCGAGGAGCTCGCCGCCAACGTGCGGCGTGCCGCGCACGCCGCGGTGCAACGGCGCCCCCGCCCCTCCCCGTCGTCACCGTCCCGTGGCGCGGCGCCACTCGTGGTGGTCACCGGTGCGCGCGGCTTCTTCGGTCGCGCCATCACCCGCCAGCTCGCCCAGCGGGGTTACCGTGTTCGCGGGATCAGCCGTTCGGCCGAGTTCGAGGATCCGAATGTGCACGAGTGGCTGGCTCTCGACCTCAGCCGCTCCGTGCCCGCCGAGGCGTTCGCCGGCGCGGAGGCGGTGGTCCACGCTGCCGCTGCATCCTCCGGCGATTACGACGCCCACCAGCGGCATACACTCGACGCCACCCGCAATGTGCTCCACGGCATGCGAGCAGCGGGTGTGTCCCGCCTGGTGTACGTGAGCAGCATCTCGGTGCTCCGACCTCCGCGGACGCCGTGGGAAGAACAGAACGAGCAGACGCCGTTGACCGGCGCCGCGGACCGTCAGTTCGGCTCGTACGTGTGGGGAAAATCCGGCGCCGAGCGCATCGTCGCTGCCGAGGCGGGCGCGCTCGGAATCGAGACGAAAGTCATTCGCCCCGGGGCGCTCGTGGACTGGGCCCATCTGGAGCCGCCGGGGATCATGGGACGTCGCCTGTTCGGCCGCTGGCATCTTGGCTTCGGCCGCCCCGGTCTGCCCATTCCCGTGTGTGAAGTCGGCCGCGCCGCGGCGGTGATCGCATGGACTGTCGCGCAATTCGCTGACGCGCCGCCGGTCTTGAATCTGCTGGATCCGGCAATTGCGACGCGCCGGCGCCTGCTCGAGGAATTCCGGCGGCATGGATGGCGTGGTCACGTCGCGTGGGTCCCGCTCCCGCTGTTTGCGGGACTGGTACATGTCGCGCGCTACGCGCTCGCGGCGACGAAACTGCGCCGCCCGGCGCCGTTGGCATTGTACGGAATCCTGCGGCCGCGGCGATACAACACGGCGCTGTCCGAACAGGTGCTCGGCGAAGCGATGCGCCACCATCCGGGCGCCGATGTGGAATCGTCCGCCTCCCCCTCCCCCTCGCTCGCTGGTTCACCAGCATGATCGTCCTGAGCCTGCTCATTGGTTTGCTGGCAGCGGTGCTGCTCCTGCCGACGATCTCAGACCTGGTCAGCCTCGTCCACCTCGCGCTCCGCAAGCGCCGGATCGCGAAGCGCGTGGTCGCTCAGCCGCCGCGGCTGCTTTTCCTCGTACCGGCGCACGACGAGGAGGGCATGATCGAGTCATGTGTGCGCTCGGTGATGGCGCAGCACTACCCCGCCGATCGTTTTGCGGCGGTGGTAGTGGCCGATAACTGCACCGATCGCACCGCGGAGCTGGCGCGCCAGGCGGGAGCGTCGTGCCTCGAACGGCACGATCGCCGGCTTCCCGGCAAGCCCCGCGCGATCGCCTGGGCGCTGCAGCAGCTCCCGGTCAGCACGTTTGACGCGGTCGTCATTATCGATGCGGACACGATCGTGGATCCGGCGTTCGCGGCCGCGCTCGCCGCTGCGGCGCCGGTCAACGACCGCGCCTTTCAGGCGTACTTCGACGTGCGCAACCCCGGCGACAGCCCGTTGACGCGCATGGCCGCCGTGCTCGCCGCGGCCAATTACCGGTTTGCCTATGCCTTGAAACGACGCGTGGGACTGAACACCCCGCTGATGGGCAACGGCATGTGCCTGGGCACGGCCGTGCTGGCAGAGCACGGCTGGCAGGCGTTTACGATCGCGGAAGACTGGGAGCTGTACGCGCTCTATACAACGCTCGGCGTGCGAATCGAGTCGCTGCCGGAAGCGCACCTCTATTCGCAAGAGGCCCGTTCGCTGCGACAGAGCGCTACGCAACGGCAGCGCTGGACCGCCGGCAAGCTCACGGTCTTGAAACGGCTGATCGGGCGGCTGCTGCTGAGCCGAAGAACCGGCCTGGCGCAGAAGCTCGATGCACTGGCCGAGCTCAGCGCGCCGGGACCGGTGCTGCACCTCGGCTTGGTGCTCGCGCTCGGGGCGGTGACGGCGCTGCTTCAAGCCCCCGGCGCGAGCTGGTTGCTCGTCGCGCTGGGTGCATCGGTGCTCAGACCCGCGGCGTATACCACCGCGGGGTTGGCCGTACAATCGCAACCGCTGCGCGCGACCCTGGCGTTCGCGTTTTTGCCGTTCTACCTGGTGTGGCGTCTGGGCAACGCGGTCGCCGCGCTCGGACAGCTGGGCGACAAGCCCTGGGTCCGCACGGCGCGCGACTAGCGGCACGTGAATACCACCCTCCACGCAACGCAGCGACGCTGGTGGCGGGGGCCCGCGCCAGAACCTCACCCCATCGCGGGTCCCACGTACGCGTTCGAGGCGCGCGGCCGGGGCTGGGATCTCCTGCTGGTGGCACTGGCTGTTTTTATCCTGACGTCAGTGGCACGACTCCACCAGTTGTTTCCCGTGCTCGCCCTGTTTCGTCCCGTGGCGCTGACCGGCGTCGCCGCGATCGCGTTGTACCTGGTCGATCGCATCCCCCGGCGCCGAGTCCGCCCACTCGAGATTCCGGCGACACGCTACCTGATCGCCTTGATCGGCTGGATGGCGCTCTCCGTTCCCGGCGCGCTGTGGCAAGGCGGCGCGTTCACCACGTTCGTCGATTTTCTCAAGACCGGACTCATGTTCCTCGTCATCGTCGCCGCGGTTCGGAGCATCCGCGACGTCGAGAAACTCGCGCTCGTCTACTTTCTCGGCGCCGTGATCTTTGCGGCGGTGGTGCTGTCCCGCACCTCGTTTCAGATGACGGGCGACGGTCGGATGGAGCGTCTCTACTATTACGATTCCAACGACTTCGCGACCTACGCGATCACCGCCATACCGCTCGGCCTGTACTTCGCCGCCACCGGGAAACGCCTGCTGCAGGTCGCCGCCTGGGCGGGCACCGGCGTGCTCGCGCTCGGCTTCATCTGGAGTGGCTCGCGCGGCGGCTTCCTCGCATTTCTCGCCGTGATTGCGTACTTCCTTTTGCGCTACACGACGATCAATCGATCGTGGCGGTGGTCCGCCGTCGCGGTTATCGCCGTCATCGTCACGGCCACCGCGGGGGACAAGTACTGGACCCGCATTCGCACCATCTTCCGTCCGAGCCAGGACTACAACCTGACCGAGGACCAGGGGCGGATGAAGCTGTGGCGCCGCGGCATTGGCTACATGCTCGACCACCCCGTGCTCGGCGTCGGCGCCGGGAATTTCCCCCGCGCCGAAGGCACGATCTCACCGCTCGTCGCGCGCACGCCGAGGGGACGCACGGTGAAATGGGGACCTCCGCACAACAGCTACGTGCAGGTGGCGGCGGAGCTCGGGGTCGTGGGATTCCTGATCTTCTGCGGCTTCTTCGTCAATGTGTTCAAGGCGCTGAGCGCGCTCCCGGCGGCAGCCGGCCCCCCTCCCGCACCTGGAGATCCGGTCCCCAAGAGGCGCGCGCGCCTCGCACAATCGCTCACCGCAAGCCTCATCGGCTTTGCCGTGGGGTCGTTTTTCCTCACGCTTGCGTACGCGGACATGCTATACGCGCTCGCCGGTCTCGCCGTGGGGCTGCGGCAGGTCACTTTGAATTCCGCGCCGCGGCTTCCATGAGACTGGCGCCGCTCGTCTACCACGCGCTCCGGCTGACGGGGGTCACGACCGTCGCGCGCCGGATGCGCGGCGACGGCGTCGTGTTGTGTTATCACAACGTCGTCGCACAGCACAATGGCGCTTCGGCAACTCTGGGCCTGCACATCCCGGTTGCGACGTTCGAACGGCAGATTCGCTGGCTCGCCGCGCATTACACCGTCGTTCCACTCGAGGAGTTCGCCGACCGCGCGATCCACCGAAGATCCCTGCGCGGCCTCGCCGCCGTGACATTCGATGACGGTTACGCCGGTGTGTTCGAGCACGCGTGGCCGCTGCTGCGTGATCTGGGAATTCCCGCAACGGTGTTTGTCGTTGCCGATGCACCGGGGGCGGGGGGCTATCGCGAGCACGGTTACTGGTGGGACGACGCGGACGTGCTGCGCGATTACTCGCCCGAGGCCGAGCGCCGTTGGCTCACCGCGTTACAAGGGGACCGCTCCGCCATCGTCGGAACGGACGTGAGACCCACCGCCCCGCCGTGGTGCCGGCCGGCAACGTGGGAAACGATCGCGGCAGCCGCACGAGAGGGGCTCGGGATCGGCGCGCACTCGGCGACGCACCGAAACCTGCCGATGTTGCCCACTGCCGAGCTGCATCGCGAGCTGGTCGAAAGTCGCGACGTGATTCGACAACACAGTGGCACGGATCCGGTGCTGTTTGCGTACCCCTACGGCCGGTGGGACGAGCGCATCCGCGAGGCGGTGCGCGCGGCGGGATATCGCGCCGCATTTACGCTCGCCGCCGATCGCCGCACCGAGCCGGGCGACCCGTGGACGCTCCCCCGGCTCAGCATCCCCGCCGGCATCAGTGACGCGGGATTTGAGGCGTGGACCGCCGGCCTCGTTCCACGCCGCTCCGCATGATTTCCCGCGCCGTGCGCATTGCGCATCTCATCGAATGCGATGGCCCGGGAGGCGCTGAGCGGATGTTGGCCAGCGTGGCGACCGCGTTGCAGGCCGCCGGCCACGAGAACCTCGTGATCGCGCCTGCCGTGGGCGAAGGCTGGCTCGCCCGCGAGCTGAGCGGCACGGGCGTGCGGGTCGAGCTGTTCCGCCTCGATCGTCCGTTCTCCCGCACGTTTGCCCGCTGGCTCACCGAGACGCTGCGGCGCCATCGAATCGAAATCGCGCACAGTCACGAGTTCACCATGGCCGTGTATGGGGCGTGGGCGGCCCGGCGCGCCAGGATCCCACATCTGATCACCATGCACGGGAGCCGCTATTACGCGGGCCGGCTGCAGCGGCGGATCGCCATGCGTCTGGCCGGGCGATTCAGCGAGGCGGTGGTGGGCGTATCGCACAGCCTGAGTCAGCACCTCGCGCGCGATCTCTGGCTCGGCCCGGCGCGGGTCGTCACGATCCCGAACGGCGTGCGACCTCCGGCCGCGGGCACGCCGTCGCGGTTGCGTGAGGAGCTCGGACTCACGGACGGCGATCAGCTCGTCGTGGCCGTCGGCAATGTGTACCCGGTCAAGGGGCACAGCTTTCTGCTCACGGCCCTATCCCTGCTCGGCGCGCGCTTTCCGAGACTGCATGTCGCGATCGCAGGCCGCGGCGAGCTCGAGGTGGCGCTGCACCGGCGCGCCGCCGAGCTGCAGCTCGACCATCGCTTTCACCTGCTGGGGCTCCGCTCGGACGTGGCCAATGTCCTCGCCGCGGCCGACCTATTCGTGCTGCCGTCGCTCTCCGAAGGCGTGCCGCTCGCCCTGCTCGAAGCGATGCTCGCGGGTCGGCCGGTCATCGCGAGCGCGGTGGGCGACGTGCCTCAGGTGCTGGACGGCGGGCGCGCCGGCGTGCTCGTGCCGCCCGCGGACGCCGCCGCGATTGCGGCGGCGCTGGCCGACCTGCTGTCTGACCCGGGGAAAGCGCGCGCGCTCGGGGAAGCCGCCCGCACGCGCGCGTCAGCGGCCTACACGTTCGACGTGATGATGCACGAGTATCTGCGGTTGTACGCCCAGGCCCTAGGGAATCATCCGCACAATGGGCGGTCCCAGCGCGTTCGCGACGGCGAGCGGGAGCCGCTTCCACAGGACCGGCCCCCAGGCAAACGCGCGCTCGTGCGGTGACGGCGTGGCCGCGCGTTTCGCGGCGAACGGCTGGTACCAGTGCAAGGGAACGTCGCGCGCACCCCACTGCTGCTTGAATCGATGCGTGCCCCCGCCGGGAGTGCACCGCCCGAAGTTGAAGATCCGCAAGTTCTCGTTGGCGGCGCGCTCGATCAGACTCCAGTACAACAGCATGTTGGCGTACGCCCGGTGATACTCCTGCAGCGCCGACACCCAGGTGAGCTCGAGCTCCTCGAGCCATTGAAATCCGAACCCCCCCGCCACCGGTTTGTCTCCGGCATACGCGCAGGCGATCCGGATGTCCTCGGGGAACTGCTCGACCAGCGTCGTAAAGAACCGCCGCGGCAGCGTCGGCGTGCCGAGGTCGCGCATGTGGCGGGAGAACACATCGTAGAACGGGTTCAGCTCGTCGAGCCCGAACCTGACGGTGAATCCTTCCTTCTGCGCGCGCCGCACCTTGCGCCGCACGTTCGAGTCGAGGGCCGCCCATACGGCACTCGCGTCACCCGGTGCCAGATCGAGCACACAGGTGATCTTGCGGTGCGACACCGGGGAGGGCACGTCCAGCGCCAGTTCGTGCCGGCTGCGCAGCTCGAACAGATCCACGCGACGATCCCGCGCGATCTCCACCGCGCGTTCCACGAGCGCCGCGACAGCGGCGTCAGCGCCGAGTGGCCCGCCATAGTTCACGAAGGGCATCGAGACCAGATAGTCGCCGAACAGCCGGCTTCTGGGATGGACCAGCGGCAACACCCCCGTGAGACGGCCCCCGGCACCGTCGCGCGCGGCGAGGTAGATGCATTCATGGTGGAACACCTGCTCGATGACCGCCTTCCAACCCCACCGCTGGAACGGCGTCCACTCCCGCGCGCCGCGCACGCAGGCGTCCCATTCAGCGCCGGACCCCGTGAACGACTCGATCCGCGGGATCATTCAGGCGACCTCGGGCTCCGGCACCGGCACCGTCCAGAGTTTGGCGCCAGTGCGAATGGAGGTGAACCGAAACTCCTGAAGCAGGCGTGTGAGTCGCGGCACCGTACGGCGCAGGCCACCGTAGTGCCGCAGCCGCGTGAGCCGTGGCACCGCCAGCCGCGGCTGGTCGGTATCGATTTCCCACGGATGGATGTAGAAGGTTCCCGGCACGCCCCGCCGCTCGCACTGGCGCAACGCCGTCTGCACAAGGGCGTACGGAAACAACCGGAAGTAGGCGCCGCCCGCGGCAGGTAGTCGCATGCCGGCGACGCGCAGCGTCGCCGGGGGGAACTCTCTCAGCCGTCCGGCGGGACGAGTCAGCCAGTGCGGATCCGGCGTCGCAGACGCGTAGCCATAGCCGGGTCGACGCACCGGGAACAAGCTGGAATCGTACTGATAGCCTTCCTCGATCAGGATATCGAGCGCCCACTCGGTGCCGGGCAGGATCGAATAGTTGGGCGCGCGAAAGCCCAACACCGGGCTCCCCGTGATCGACTCCAAGACCTGCTTCGTTCGCCGGATCGACGCTCGACATTCGGCCGGCGTCTGATCGGTCACGCGCGCGTGATCCCAGCTGTGCGACGCGATTTCGTGGCCCGCATTCGCGATCGCGCGAATCAGTTGCGGCTGCCGCTCGGCCAGCCAGCCGACGGTAAAGAATGTCGCGCCCGCGTCGTGGCGCGCGAGCAGGTCCAGCAAATCCGCAACCTGTCCCGCCACGCGCGACTCCAGCCGGTCCCAATCGGCATGGGACACGAACGGTTTGAACGCCGCGACCTGGAAGTATTCCTCCAGATCGATGGTGAAGTAATGCGCGACCATACCGGCGCTACAGCAGCAACACAGTGATCTTCTTCGTGTCTGACCCGGAGTGCCCCGCCGCGTCGGTCACGGTCACGGTAATCGTGTACGTGCGTGGCAGGATCGTGACGTACGTGTGGCCGATGCTGGCCGAGCCTTCCTGCGAGCGGGTCCCGGCCGATGTTTGCCCGTCGCCCCAGTTGATCGTGTACGACCATGGGCCGTTATGCCCCGCATCACTGAAGCTCCAGTTCAACGTGAACAGCAATCCCGTCAACGCCGTCTGATCCGGTCCCGCGTTCACCAGCGGCAGCGTGATCGGCACGACGCAGACCACGCTGTAGGAAGCGCTCGCCGTTCCACCCGCGGGGACATTCACCGTCCGCGATGCACCGTCGGTCACGGTGCAATTACTCGGCACCGACAGAGCGACCGTGTGGCTCCCTGCCGAGAGACTCGTGAACGTCACGCTCCCCGTGCTTGCGACGGTCTGGCTGTTGTTTCCGTCAACCGTCACGGTGTAACTGGCCGGGATGCTCAGACCGCTACTCGACGTTGACACCGTCAGATTCCCGGTCGTCGGCGGCGGCGGTGGCGGTGGTGGCGGTGGCGGCGGCGGCGGTGGTGGCGGCGGTGGTGGTGGCGGCGGCGGTGAGCCGGTCGCTGCGTTGAGCGTCAGCGAGGTAGCGAGCCACACTCCGCCGGTCGGCTGTTGATCGAAGTACCAGGTCGAATTCGGATTCGCGGTGCCCCCGCCCGACAGCACCGTATACAGTGCGTCGTCTTTCATCACGGCGTCCGCGGCGGGGAAGCCGATCCGTGTGTAGGCAGGGTCATGGTCCACACCCACGGGCGGCTTCGCGAGCGACACGCCATATACCATCGCCGCTGGATTCACGGCGATCGGGCCGGCGCTGGCGACCGTCGGGGTCGTACCAGAGCCAAAGGCGCCACGCGGCGCGCCCGCGCCCGTTCCCAGCGCGGCTGTGAAGACGTCCTCGACGCCCGTCCAGGACGAAAGCCGGATTCCGCCGTCGGCCACTGAATCGCGTAGCCACGCTCCGACCGCGTACACGGGACCTGGGTGCGAAGCTTCGTTCGGGAAGTTCTGGATCCCGGTCGCGACGTACGTCGCCATCGAAACGCCGCCGTGGGTGACGTATTGCACCAGGTGGTACGGATTGCCGATCCGCGTATACGGGCTGGTCGTCATGACGTCGCGGACCGAGTCGATGATGTTGGTCGAGCCGAGCCAGTAGAATGTCGCGATCACCGCGTCGCCATTGCGGGGACTCACGGGGTCGAACCCCTTGATCAGCAGCTTCCCGCTCTGGCCGAACGTGACGATCTCCTTGTTCAGGGTGATGCCGTTGGCCGAATAGGAGAACAGCGGCGTGCCCGGATTCGTACTCGGCCGTGGCGCGCTCGGCTCTGTGCAACTCGCTACGACGACAACGCCTGCGAAGAACGCCGGGACCTTGGCCATCCATCGGTTCACGACAGCCTCCCTGTAGACTTTGCGCAACACATCACACCACGGAGAAAACCCCGTGTCGAGGAGGGCAAGCTTCAGGCCACGTGGTGCTGGCGGCGAGTGAGGAGGTGTGGAGGGAATTGCCGGGAAGACTGCGGTACGTGCACGTCACGCGTATGGCCCGCGTGCAACACAGGGGGCAGAGCTAGCTCCGCTCGCGAAGAATCGCGGCGACCTCGCGTGCGCAACGGGCGATGCGCTCGTACACGGTCGCGAACACCGCGTGGTCCTGGTCGATGGGGTCCCGAATCGCGCGCGACTCGACGGGCTTCGGATCGAAATCCCCGAGCAGGAAGACATCGGACGGCCGACGGCCGAACCGCTCGCACATGTGCCGGATCTGGCCCGCTTCCATCGCGACGATGACATCGGCGCGGCGAGCCAGATCCGCCGTAATCAACGCAGAGCGGTGCTCGGCGAGGTGGACATCGTGGCGCTCGGCGGCCGCCACGGCTTCCGGAGGCGCCGGCCGGTTGAATCCCACGATGCCCGCCGAGCGCACGTCGATGTCCAGCGGCTGGAGCTCGCGCCGCAGCAGCGCGGCCGCGACCGGGCTGCGGCAGATGTTGCCGTAGCAGATGACGAGCACGGTCTTGGGTCGCGGTCGTTTGCGCAACGCCTCGCCGGCCTTGCGGCGACGCATGGTATGAAGCCAGCGCTCGGGCGTACGACGAACGCGTTGCAGAAGATCGGGAATCACTCGCGGCTCCTGTGAAACGAAACAAACGACGTTTGTCGTCCCGGCGCAACAATCTTTGCCGTTCGTGCGGCAAGAAGTACACCGGGCATACTGGCCCGGTTCGTGCCTCTGGGCACCGGCAATGCGATACCTCGTGACTGGCGGCGCCGGATTCATCGGCTCACATCTCGTCGAGCGGCTCGTGCGCGACGGGCAGGACGTCACGGTGCTCGACGATCTGTCGACCGGCCGGCGCGAGAACCTGCGCGGCGTGCGCGACAGCATCCGGTTCATCCGGGGCACGGCCGCGCGGCTGGAGATGTGCCGGCGTGCGATGCAGGGCGTCGATTACGTCCTGCATCACGCCGCGATCACCTCCGTCCCGCAGTCGACGCGCCGGCCGCTCGCCGCGCATCACGCGAACGTGACCGCGACTCTCAACGTGCTGCTCGCCGCGCGCGATGCCCAGGTGCGGCGGGTGGTGTTCGCGGGTTCGACCGCCGCGTACGGCGATGCCGCCGAGCAGCCGACGCACGAGGGCTTGCTCCCGAATGCGCTGTCGACCTACGCCGCGTCGAAGCTCGCGGGGGAAGCGTACTGCCAGGCGTTCTGGCGCACGCACGGCCTCGAGACCGTGGTGTTGCGCTATTACAACATCTTCGGACCGCGCCAGAATCTCGAATCGCAATACGGCGCCGTGATCCCGTTGTTCATCGCCGCCGCGCTGCGCGGAGAACGGCCGGTGATCTATGGGGACGGCGCGCAGACGCGCGACTTTACCTTCGTCAGCAATGTCGTGTCCGCCAACCTGCTGGCATGCCAGGCGCCCGCCGACCAGGTGGTGGGGATGGTCTTCAACATCGGCTGTGGGGTGGGGACCAGTATTCTCGAGCTGTGGCGCCAGATCGCCGGCCTCGTGGGCAGCGCGCTCGAGCCGGTGCACGAGGTGGCGCGCGCGGGGGACGTGCGTCACTCCCGTGCGTCGGTCGCGCGGGCCCAGGAACGCCTCGGCTATGCTCCCGCGGTCACGATCGAGGAGGGGCTGCGGCGGACGGTCGCCTACTATCGCGAGCGCTGTACGATGCTGCCGCCGCGCGACCAAACCACCGCACTGCTGCCCCACCCCGCCCTGGCTATCAGATAGCTCGCTCGGTCTAATCCCTCCGACGGATGTGGCGGCGGCGAAACACTCGCGAATTTCTTCTCGCAGAAGTGTGGACGTCGTGCCACACTGCGCCGGTGTGACCGACGCAAGTCGTTGTCACGGCGCATCCTGATGCTGCGCGCATCGATTAGAAATACGGGCCCATTCTGTGCCGTACAGTCCCTCACTCCTTTCCGAGAGCGGATGATGGCCGGACTGCAGCCCAACGAACGCGCAGCGCGCGGGTCAACCAACAGGTCGAGGACACCGGAGATCATCGCCATCTCCCAGCTCACGCCGGACGTCAAGGCAACCATTCGCGTCCTGATCGTCGACGACGACCGCACCCTGCGGGAAAGTTGCGCGAGTGTCCTGCAGTACGAAGGGTATCAGGTGAGCCTGTGCAGCCGCGGCGAAGAAGCCAAGGACCTGCTCCGGCGCACCGCGTACGATATCGTCCTGCTCGATCTCTACATGACCGATGTGCCGGGGATGCGGCTGTTGCGCACCTGTCTCGATGCTCACCCCGATACGATCGCCGTAATGATCACGGGCAATCCCAGCGTTGAAACGAGTCTCGAAGCGCTCCGCGCGGGCGCCTGGGATTACCTCCCGAAGCCGTTTTCCGCAACTCATCTCCAGATCCTGATCGGCCGCGCCGCCCATGCGGTCATGGTGGCGCGCGAGTCCTACGCCATGCAGGCGGCGTTTGCGCGCGATCACGGCAACAGCGAAATCGTCAAGGTGCTCGGCACCGCGCCCGCGTTCAAGCGCGCCGTGGAGCTGGCGCATCGGGTCGCGCCGACCGACGCATCGGTCTTCATCACGGGCGAAAGCGGCAGCGGCAAAGAGCTGATCGCTCAATTGATCCACCACCACTCGCGCCGGCGGAGCCGGTCGCTGGTCGCCATCAACTGCGCCGCGCTCCCCGAGCAGCTGCTCGAGACGGAGATGTTCGGGCACGTCAAGGGCGCGTTCACGGGCGCGGTCCGGGACAAGGCCGGCCTGCTCGAGGCCGCCAACGGCGGGACGCTGCTGCTCGATGAGCTGGTGGAAATGCCCAAGTCGATCCAGGCAAAGTTGCTGCGGGTGCTGCAGGACGGCGTGGTCCGCCGCGTCGGCAGTGAAAACACCGACGCCGTCGTGAACGTGCGGTTCATCGCGTGCACCAATCTCAACCCCGAAGAGGCGGTGGCGCAGCACATCCTGCGGGAGGATCTGTACTATCGCCTGCGGGTCGTGCCGATTCACGTCCCGCCGCTGCGCGAGCGCCCGTCCGACATCTCGCTGCTCGCCGAGTTTTTCCTGTCGCGCTACTGGGCACGGCATCGCGGCCCCACGATCCCCCTGCCTCGCTTCTCCGAGGCGGCCCACCGGGCCCTGCGCGCGCGTCCGTGGAAGGGCAACGTGCGCGAGCTGCAAAACGAGATCGAGCACATGGTGGTGCTGCTCGAGCCGGGCGCTGAGATTCGTCCCGAGGACATTCCGGCCTCCGGCGAGCGCTGCGCAATCGACGAGGCGAAGACGTGGACCCCGGCCGCGGTTTCGACCGAAGAACCGTACTACGCCGCGCGCGATCGGCTGGTCGCCGAGTTCGAGTTGCATTACCTGACCCAGCTGCTCACCGATGCGCGCGGGAATATGTCGCGCGCCGCCCGCGTGGCGGGCGTCGACCGCACGACGTTGTATCGCTTACTCGAGCGGCATGGCCTCGATCGCAAGGTCCTGACTGGCGGCGCGGCGCGAAACGGCCTCGGCGGGACCAACGGCAACGGCGCCAATGGCAATGGAGCCGGCGGCACGGAGCCACAGCAGCACTAGCGACGCGGAACCGGTGTGGCCGGCGTGCCACACCGGTTTCTGTTGCAGCCCCTCACAACGCAGTGTCGTCCCCTCGCGACAAGAAATGACCGATTCGTGCTTGAGCGAGGCGCCACAACGCCAGGCACGGCGGCTGCATTTGCACCGGGCAACCGAAACTCCGGTGTACGATGACGACAATTCCTATTGCCCTCGAGCAGACCCAGGCGCCGCGTCGGCGCGGCGCGCGGCTGTGGGCGCTCCCCGTGAGCGATGTGGCCCATCGCGTGCTGATGGTGACCCTCGCACTCATCGGGATCATTTTGACGCTGCCGCTGCTCGTTGGAGTGGCGCTCGCCGTCCGCTTGAGCTCGCACGGTCCCATCCTGTACACCCAGACGCGCATCGGCGTTAACCGCCGCCGCCGCCGGCCGCCGGGCGATCGTTACCGCGAGGCCGATCGCGGTGGCAGGCCGTTCACGATGTTCAAATTCCGCACGATGCTGGTCAGTGACGATGCGCAAGCGAGTTCCGCTCAGGTATGGGCAACCCCTGACGACCCCCGCATCACGCGCGTCGGCCGGGTGCTGCGGCGCTACCGGCTCGACGAGCTTCCCCAGCTGTTCAACGTCCTGTTGGGCGACATGGACATCGTCGGTCCCCGTCCCGAGCAGCCCGCCATCTTCGCGCGGCTGCGCGATCAGATCCCGGGCTATCAGGAACGGCAGCGGGTCCGGCCCGGCATCACGGGGTGGGCGCAGATCAACCAGCATTACGACACCTCGATCGAGGATGTGCGCCGCAAGCTCGAATATGACCTGGAGTACATCGCGCGGCGCTCGCTGACGGAAGACCTGCGGATCATGCTGCGTACGGTGCCCGCCCTCGCGGGAAAGTGCAGCGGCTGGTAGCCGCGCGTGCCGCCGAGTCCGACCGTGCATCCTCAGTCGTCCTCCGGATCAACGCTGGAAACGGCGCGCCGTTATGTCACGCAGCAGATCGAGGAGCTGCGGCTCACGGCCCAACACCTCGTCGTCGAAGTCGGCGGCAAGGACGGCTATCTGCTCCATTATTTCGTCAGGCGCGGCA
>DASTDR010000702.1:0-28764 GCA_035710265.1 Gemmatimonadales bacterium
ACGTCGCTGGAGATCTCCGGCACGACGCCGATCGACACGGTCTCGTACTGCAGATCGATCGCGAGCGCGAACTTCTGCGACACGTAGTACGGATCGAGCTCGAGCGCGCGCTTGGTCGCCCGCAGCGCGCCGTCGTAGTCGCCAAGATTGGACAGCGTGAAGCTCAGGTTATAGTGCGCGCCCGCGTTCTGCGGATCGGCTTCGACCGCCCGCACGAACGCATTGCGCGCGTCCGGGAACCGCTTCAGCTCGACCAGCACCAACCCCACGCCGTTCCATGCCGGCGCCGAGGCGGGCTGCTCGGCGAGGACCTGGCGATACGCCTCGAGCGCGAGCTGGAATCGGCGCAGGTGTGTCAGCAGCAGCGCCAGGTTGAGCCGGGCCGCCACAAAGCCCGGCGCTAACTGCAGCGCCTTGCGGAACGCCTCGATCGCATCCTCGGTATCGCTCTGATGCGCGAGGACGACGCCGACGTTGTTCCACGCGAGGGCATAGCGCGGATCGACCTCGGTCGCCTGGCGATACGAGGCCAGCGCGTCCGCCGTCTGACCGGCCTGATGCAGCACCACGCCGCGCTCGTTCCAGAGCTTGGGCGATTCCGGAGCCTCGTGGATCAGCGCCTCGTACAGCTCGAGCGCTTCGGTGAACTCGCGCTTGAGCAGATAGACCTCGGCCATCGCCTGCCGCACGAGGCGCCGGTCCTCGCCCCGCTCGATCGCGAGCCGGTATTCCCGCAGCGCCTCGGTGTAGTAGCCCTTCTGTCGGAACGCGAGCCCGAGGTTGTAATGCGCCAGCTCGCTGCCTTCGGCGACCTCCGGCGCGGGCTGCTCGCGGAGGCGATGCTCGGCCGACTGCCGCTCGGCGCGGTAGCGCTCCAGCGACAGGTTGGCCTGCGCGCGCGCGAGCGGCGGGTTGAGCTGGATCGCGCGCTTCGACGCCGCGCGCGCGTCCTGGTGGCGGCCCATGTCGCCCAGGACGAAGGCCATCAGATAGTGCGCGTTCGCGTTGTCCGGGTTGGCAGCGACCGCCTGTTCGAGTGCCGTCAGCGCCGGCTCGTTCAGGCCGCGATTGTAGTAGACCTCGCCGAGATAAAAGTGGACGACGGAGGACTCCGGCTCTTCCTCGACCGCTCGCAAGAACCACTCGGTGGCGACCTCGAGTTGCCCCCGCGCTTTCTCCGCGAGCCCCAGCTGGATCATCGTCGCGACGTCCTTGGGTTTGTGGGCGAGCAGCGCCTCGAACTCGGCGATGGCCTCGTCGTAGGCGCCCAGGATCGCGTAGGTGCGGCCCAGTTCCCAGCGCGCGTCGCGCTCGTCCGGCGCGCCGCGCAACCGTTCCTGCAGCTCGGCCACGCGGCGGTCGTAGAAGCCCGTGTTGTGGTAGGAGATCTCGAGGTTGCGCTGCGCCACCTGCATGCGCGGATCGAGCTCGAGCGCGCGCGTGAACTGCTCGATCGCCTCGGGAACGAGGCCCTTTTGATAGTAGAGAACGCCGAGGTTGTTGTGCGCCCCTGCATCCGACGGGTCGATCCGGCGGGCAAAAGAGCGGAGGACCATCAGGTCACGCTCCGAGACCACCGGAGGGGAGGCCGTCACAGGCTAGGAGAGGCGAATGGCGTCGAAGATCGCTTTGAGAGACGCCAAGTCGGGCAGGAGCAGGAAATGACCGCGCAGCCCATCCTGGGCATCGATGCTGAATTCCGTCTCGACGCAGAATACGAAGTCCCGGTCGTGCCCGAAGTTCAGGTAGGTCGTCGTGAGGACCGCGGCCGTGAGATCCACCACGAGACTCGGCACGGACGGCAACAGGAGCATCCCCATGAATTCGGAGAGCGCGTTCATGTACGCGCCCGAAAGGATGTTGCCGCATTCCTTGAGGCAGGACTGCTCGATCGTATCGAACGCCGTCGTCGTCCCCAGGGGCCGCTTGAGCAGCATGTCGCAGACCTTGCGGCCCACTGGCTCCGGAAAGAGCAGCAGCGTTCGGCCCGTGAGATCGCCGAGCATGTGCATCAGGACGGCCGCGACGACCTCCTGCGGATCGCCGAGCAACCCGGGCACGTCTTCCAGCCGCGCGATGTTGATCTCGGGCACGGAGATCATGATGCGGCGGTGCGTGAGCTGGGACAGCGCCGTCGCGGCGTGTCCCGCCCCGATGTTGGCGACTTCCTTCAGGGCGTCGAGCTGGAGCGCTTTGAGCTCGCGGACGTCTTCCATGGCTCTCCCTAAACCAGACCGGCGGCGTCGAGAATCAAGGCGGGCACGCCATCGCCCATGATCGTGGCTCCGCTGAACACGGGCAATGTGCCCTGTGGGACATCGAAGCCCTTCACGACGATCTCCTGCTGGCTCAACATCCCATCAACCACGATTCCTGCGCGGCGTTCGCCCATCTCCAAGACGATGACAGGGCGGCGAGGGGGCGGCGCAGGGGCGCCGCCATTCGACCCGAGGAGTTTCCGGAGATCGACGAGCGGCACCACGCGGTCGCGCAGCACGATCGCGTCGCGGCCCTCCATCGTGGTGAGCGGCGTCGTGCCGTACTCCACGGTCTCGGACACGTAGGTGAGCGGCAGCGCGTAGCGCTCGTGCCCGACCGCGGCGATGAGCGCGCGGACGATCGCGAGTGTCACCGGCAGGCGGAGAGTGAAGGTGGTCCCCTTCCCCGGCTCGGTTCGAATCTCGATCGACCCGCCCAGCGCGCGAATCCGCGTCATCGCCACGTCGATGCCGACGCCACGACCCGAGACGTTCGTCACCTGTTCGACCGTCGAGAAGCCGGGACGCGCCAGCACCCGCAGCAGCTGATCGTCCGACAGCGCCTCCACCTGCGCCGGGACGATCCCCTCGCGTCTGGCCTTCGCGAGGATCTGCGCGCGGTCGATGCCGCGGCCGTCATCGGTGATGCTGATGGCAACGCTCGACCGCTCGCGCACTGCCGCGAGGACAATCGCGCCCTCGGGGTTCTTCCCGAACCGCTTGCGCTCCGCGGGCGGCTCGATGCCATGGTCCACGGCGTTGCGCAACAGATGCACGAGCGGATCACCGAGCTCGTCGAGGATCTCGCGGTCGAGCTCGATTTCCTTTCCTTCGACGCGGAACGCGACCTGTTTGCCGAGCTGGCGCGCGACGTCGCGCACGAGGCGCGGAAATCGGTCGAACACCTGCCACACGGGCGTCATCCGCGCCTGGATGATCTCGTTCTGAAGATCGGCCGAAAGGCGCGAGATCTGAATCGCGACCTCGTCGATCGCGGGATCGCGCGCCGCCCAGCGCGCCGCCAGCTCGTTCAGGCGGCCGCGCTCGGTCACCAGCTCGCCGATCAAATCCATGAGCGTGTCGAGCCGCCGCAGATCCACGCGGATGTGTCGACTGCGGCCCCCCCCCGGTGTCGCGCTGCCGGTACTCTCGGCGGGCGCGCCGGCGTCCTCGCCGCCGCCGACCACGACGCGCTCGATGTCGCCGACGGAGCGCACCGCTTCCTCGATGGCCGCGGGCGCGGCCTCGGTGTCGAGCTCGAAGACGAAGCGGCCGTCGAAATCGTCGGACTCGAACGCCGCGGGGGGCGGCTGCACGCGCAGCACCCGGCCAAGGGACTGCACTTTGCGGATCGCGAGCATCGCGCGTCCGCCCTTGAGCGGCGCTTCGGGTCGGATCGTGACCTGTACGAGATGCGCCGTCGCAGTTGCAATCGGGGCGGCGGGCTCGGGAGCTGGCGGCGCGGCAGCCTGTTCCGGCTCCGCGAGGTGTCGCGCGAGGGCGCTCGGTAACGGCGCCTGCCGGGACTCGCGCGCGACCTGATCGACGGCATCGAGCACGCTGAGGTCGGCATCGCGCTCCTTGCCGGCGACGGCCAGCTCCACCGCTCGTTCGAGCGCGTCGGTGGCACGGAACAGCACCTGGATGGTTGCTTCGGTGGGCGCTTTGCTCCCGCGCCGCAGCTGATCGAGCAGGTTCTCCATCCGGTGGGCGAGATCGGCGACGCGCCCGTAGCCCATCGTCGCCGCCATGCCCTTCACGGTATGAATCGCGCGGAAGATGCCGCTCACCGGTTCAGTGGCTGACGGATTCCGCTCCCACTCGAGCAACAACTGGTTGCAGGCGCTCAAGTGCTCGCGGCTCTCGGCCAGGAACAGCTCGGCGTACTGCGACAGGTCCATCGCTATCCCAGGACGCGCTGCACGGCTTCGAGGACGCGAGAGGGTTGGAACGGCTTGACGACGAAGTCCTTGGCGCCCGCCTGAATAGCTTCCACGACCAGCGCCTGCTGCCCCATGGCGCTGCACATCAGGATCTTGGCGTCGGGATCCTGCTTGACGATTTCGCGGACGGCATCGATGCCGCCCATGTCCGGCATGACGATGTCCATCGTGACCAGGTCCGGCTTGAGCTGCCGGTATTTCTCGACGGCCTGCGTGCCGGTTTCCGCCTCGCCGACGACCTCGAATCCGGCCTGTGCCAGAATGTCGGTGATCATCGTGCGCATGAAGATGGCGTCGTCACAGACCAAAACCGTGTGGCTCACCGCTCGCTCCTTAAGAAGTCAGAATCGGGCCCAGCAGCGCCGCCACATCCAGGAGAATGATCAGCTCATTGTTGCGGCGTCCCACGGCGCGGACCAGGGTGGGATCGACACCGGGGAGCCCCGTCCGATCCTCGAGCACCGTGTCCCCGCCGGCCAGCATGTCCAGCACTTCATCAACCGTAAACCCGATAAGCCGTCGCCCACCGTTATCCCCGTCACCGCCCCCGCCGCCGCCCCCGCCCCCGCCCCCGCCCCTTGCTGCATCTCTAATTGCGAGCTCGAGGATGATCGTCGAGCCCGGGGATTCCTGCTCTGCTGTGGGGTGAGCGGCGGTGGGGGGTGCAGGGGGAGCCTGTCCAAGCGCACGCCACCCTTCCACGACCGTCACCAGCGTGCCGCGGACATTCACGAGCCCCGCGACGACCGAGGGCGCGCCCGGGATACGCGTCGTTGGGAGGCGGGGGAGAATCTCCCGCACTTGATCCACCTCGGCCGCGCACGCCAATGTCCCCACGCGGAACACGAGCAAGCGGGTTGGACCGAGGGTTCCTTCACTCATCGGATGCGAAGAAGCCAAGATACTGCAAGGGGTTGCGCTGAGCAAGCAAATTCGCGTCTGCGGCCGCTTCAGCGAGCGCCGGACGCAGGTCGTCGGGCCATTCGGACGTCAAGGCGAGCGGCACACCCGTGACCGGATGCGTGAACGAGAGCGCCGCGGCATGCAACAGCTGGCGCGGCGCGAGCGCCTCGAGCCGCTCCGCTTCGAGCCGCGCCGATGGGGTCACGCGCCGGCTGCCGCCGAACGTGTACTCCCGATCGCCGACGATCGGACACCCGATGTGCGCGAGATGTACTCGGATCTGGTGGGTGCGGCCTGTGCCGAGTTTCACGCGCAGCAGGTCGGCGTGCGCGAACCGCGCGACCAGGGTCGCGTGCGTGACGGCGTGGCGCCCGCCTTGCGCGACGGTCATGCGCTTCCGGTCTTTGGGATTGCGCGCGATTGGCGCTTCGATGTCGACGGGACTCTTGCGCAGGTGTCCCCAGACGAGCGCCGCGTAGACCCGCTGCACCTGGCGGCGTTCGATGGCCCCGGCGAGCCGGCGATGCGCCAGATCGCTCTTGGCCACGACGAGCAGGCCTGAGGTGTCGCGGTCGAGCCGGTGCACGATCCCCGGCCGTCCCTCGCTCGAGCCGCTCGACAGGTCGGTGCCCCGCCCCACCAGCACGTTCACCAGGGTGTCGTCCCAGTGACCGGGTCCCGGATGGACGACGAGCCCCGCCGGTTTGTCGAGCACGGCGAGGTGGTCGTCTTCGTACACAAAGCGTAAAGCGGCGTGGGACGGCGTGTAAATGCGTGGAGGCGCGTCTTCGGGGATATCGACGGTGACTTCGGTACGGGGATCCAGAACGGCGGACGCGCGCAGCGCTTTGCCCCGCGCGGTCACGCGCTTGTCGGCGATGAGGCGTCCTGCTTGAGTGCGAGAAAGAGCGAACTGATCGGCGAGAAAACGGTCGAGGCGTTCGGTGGTGCGAACGACACAGAAAGTGATGTTCAAGGCTCGGCCGCGCTCGCCTCCTTCGTCCGCTGTTGGGCGCGGCCTTCCTGCCAGAGCGAAAGTCCGAGTGCGATGGCGCCGATCGTGATGGCCGAATCAGCGACGTTGAAGGTGGGCCAGCGCCAGGCGCCGACGCCGACGTCGACGAAGTCGACCACACCCTGGGCGCTGCGAATCCGGTCGATCAGGTTGCCGACCGCGCCGCCGCACACCAGGGCGAGCGCGCCGAGGCGGAACCGGTCGCCGGGCCGCGTGCCGCGCACCAGCGACGCGAGCACGAACAGCGCGACGATCGCGAGTCCGAGGAAGATCCAGCGGGAATTCTCACCGACGTGCAGTCCGAACGCCGCACCCTCATTGTAGACGAGCCGGAACTGTACGATGTCGCCGATCACCTGGAGCGGCAGCCGCCGCGCCAGGAACGATTCGGCGATCAGTTTGGTGACGAAGTCCGCGATGACGACCGCGCTCGCCGTTCCCCAAAACAGCCGGCGCTCAGCGGCGTTTACCATCTTCCTCCCTGGCCTTGCACTTGATGCAGAGACGGGCGTGGGGGAGCGCGTCGAGGCGATCGAAGCCGATCGGCTCGCCGCACTGCTCGCACTTGCCGAACCGCTCGGGCGCGCTGTAGAGCCGGCGCAACGCTTCGTTCACGTGCCAGAGATAGCGCCCTTCCTGCGACGCGAACAGGAACGCCTTCTCGCGCTCCATCGCATCGGTGCCCTGGTCGGCCATGTGGAAGGAGTAACTCGAGAGATCGCCGTCGGAGGCTTGCAGGCTCGAGTTGAACGATTCGCCGTAGTGACCCAGCTCCTTGATCACGCGGGCGCGCTCCTCGAGCAGGCGCTTCTCGAGATGAGTGAGCTGCTTCTTGTTCAGGCCGGGTTTGGCCTTCACCTTGGTCGATTTCGTCGGCATTAGCGGGTTCCGCCCTTTCTTCCGTCGTGGCGCCGAAGCCCAATCGTGATCCGGCGCCCCTCGATGTCTACGTCACGCTGCAAATCGGGCCCGTCGAGTGCGCTGTCCAGCACCAGGCGACGCGCGAGCACTTCTCCCTCGACGAATCCTTGAAACGCGCGAGTCGCGGCCACCACATCCTCGGCACCGGTGATGCTCAACTCGATCCGCGTCGTGTAGTCGTAACCGGCCTCCTTGCGGAGGCGCTGCACGCGATTCACCACCTCGCGCGCCAATCCTTCCTGCATCAGGTCGTCGCTCACCTGCGGGTCGAGCGCGACCACGTACGGCCCATCCGATTGTACCAGCCACTCGCTCGCGACTTCGCGGGCGACCGTCACATCCTCCGGACGGAATTCCCACTCGCCTACGCGAACGGCGCCGCCCTGTTCCAGCTCTTGCAACTTGGCGACATCCAACTGCGCAACTGCCGCTGCAGCGGCCGGCGTGTCCTTCCCGTAGCGTTTGCCGAGGGTCCGGAAATTCGCCTTGCCTTTGAGCCGGACCAAGTCGTGGTCGGACGCCACCACTTGAACGTCCTTTACGTTGACTTCGGCAGCCAGAATATCTAACAGGTCTGACAAGGCCGGACCCCGGGCCCCCGCCGGAACGGCCAGCTGCATCCGGGCCAGGGGCTGGCGAACCCGCAGGTTACGCGATTCCCGTGCCGCCCGGGCCAGTGAGGCCAGCCGGCGGACCGTCCCCATCGCCGACAAGAGCTCGGGCTCGCGGTGGCCGCGGTCGACGGGGAACGGCGCCAGGTGGACCGAAGTCCCGGTCAGGGCCCGGTGGACCCAGTCGGAGATGAAGGGGGCGGCGGGCGCCAACAGCCGCACGGACGCGACCAGCGCCTCATGCAGCGTCTCCAGCGCCACCGGGTCGGTCGCGCGGTCAGGCGCCCAGAAGCGGGGCCGGTTGCGCCGGATGTACCAGCGCGACAGGTCCTCCCCGACGAAGTCCATGATGGCCCGGACGCCCGCGGTGACGTCGTATGCCGACCAGGCTTGGCGCACGGCCGTGACGACCTCATCGAGGCGCGCCAGCAGCCAGCGGTCCGAGGCCGGCCGCTCGCTCGCCGGCGTCGCATCCTCCTCGGCGGGAGGATTCCAGTCCTGCGCATAGCGCCGGAAGAAATCATAGGTCGCGCGCAGCGTGTTGAGGAACCCGCCCGCGACCTCCGGGATCTGTTTTTCGTCGAACCGCTTCGGCAGCCAGACCTGACTCTGCCCGAGCAGATAGAGACGAACGGCGTCCGCGCCGTGCTCGGCGATCACTTTCCAGGGATCGACCACGTTGCCGCGGCTCTTCGACATTTTCTGGCCGTGCACGTCGAGCACGTGCTCATTCACGATCACGTGCCGGTACACCGGCGCGTCGAACGCGCTCACGCCGATCGCGAGCAGCGAATAGAACCAGCCGCGCGTCTGATCGACACCTTCGCAGATGTAGTCCGCCGGAAAGTGCGATTTGAACTCGGCCTGATGCTCGAACGGGTAGTGCCACTGCGCGTACGGCATCGAGCCCGAGTCGAACCAGGCGTCGATCACTTCCGGCACGCGCCGCATCGTGCCGGAGCAATCGCGGCACGCCCACGTGTAGGTGTCGATGTAGGGCTTATGCGGATCGAAATCCTTCGGCAACGGCCTGCCCCACCGCTGCGCGAGCTCGTCATAGGAGCCGATCACCTCGCGATGATTGTCGCGATGCTGGTCGCACTCCCACACGTTCAGCGGCGTGCCCCAGTAGCGGTCGCGTGACAACGCCCAGTCGACGTTGTTCTCGAGCCACTCGCCGAACCGTCCCGCTCCGGTCTCGGGGGGATGCCAGTCCACCTCGCTGTTGATCTCGAGCATCCGCGCCTTCACGGCCGTCGTGCGGACGAACCAGGAGCTGCGCGCGTAGTAGATCAGCGCCGAATCGCAGCGCCAGCAGTGCGGATAGCTGTGCGAGTAGGGCTTGGTCTCGAGCCAGCGGCCGTCCTGCTTCAACCGCTCGATGATGATCCGGTTCGTTTCCTTGTCGGTCACGAGCTTGCCGTCGACGTCGGGCCAGCTCACGCCGCGGAACGTTCCATCCGGCGCGACCGGATTGACGAACGCCAGGCTGTGTTGCTGGCCCGTGGCATAGTCGTCCGCGCCGAAGGCCGGCGCCATGTGGACGAGCCCCGTCCCTTCGTCGGCCGACACGAACGCACCGGGCACGACGATGAACCGCTGGCCGTCCTTCGGGAGCGCGACGACGTCGAGCGGGGGCGTGTATTTCTTCCCCACCAGATCGCGGCCGGAATACGTCTTGACCAGGTCGCCCTGGCTGAGCGGCCGGCCATGCACGTGCACGTCGCCGGCGCGGGCCACCGCGGCGATGTAGCTCGTGACTTTTCCGGTCGTCCCGTCGGCGAGCGCATACTCGCCGTACTCGAGATCAGGGTGTACCGCGACCGCGATGTTCGACAGCAGGGTCCACGGCGTCGTGGTCCAAATGACCAGATTGCGCGGATTGTCGTCTTTGCGCGTCTGCAGCGGGAAGGTGACGTACACCGAGTTCGTCTGCACGGTCTCGTAGCCCTGCGCCACTTCGTGCGACGACAACGCGGTTCCGCAGCGCGGGCAATACGGCAGCACTTTGTGCCCACGGTACAGCAGCGCCTTCTCGTGCAGGCGCTTGAGCAGCCACCACACCGTCTCGATGTAGCCGTTGCTGTAGGTGATGTACGGATGCTCGTAGTCGAGCCAGTACGCGATCCGGTCGGACAGCGCTTCCCAGTCCGTCTTGTACTTGAACACGCTTTCGCGGCACAGCTTGTTGAAGCGCTCGATCCCGTACGCCTCAATTTCCCGTTTGCCGCTGATGTTGAGCGCTTTCTCGACTTCGATCTCGACCGGCAGACCGTGCGTATCCCACCCCGCGATGCGCGTGACCGCCTGCCCCAGCATGGTGTGAAAGCGGCACACCACGTCCTTCAGCGTGCGCGAGAAGACGTGGTGGATCCCGGGGCGCCCGTTCGCCGTGGGTGGGCCCTCGAAAAAGATGAAGGGCGGCCCGTAGCGCGTGGCGTCCGTGACGCGGGTGAACAGCCGCTCGCTCTTCCACGTGCCGAGCAGCTGCCGTTCCAGGACGTCGATGGACTGATTCGGGTCGGAGGGCGGATACGGCATCTAGTTCATGCGCTCCACCACGCCGCGCACCACGGCCGCGAGCTGCGGCTCGGCGGCCCGCGCCACGGCGATGATCTGCTCGACCGACGTCGGCTCGAGCGCGTCGGGCAGGCAGTTATCGGTGATGATCGACAGGCCGAGCACGCGCATGCCCTGATGCACGGCCGCGATCACCTCGGGCACCGTGCTCATCCCGACCAGGTCGGCGCCGAGCGCGCGCAGCATCCGGTACTCGGCGCGCGTCTCGAGATTCGGACCGGGGACCGCGACGTACACGCCTTCGCGCAGCGCGATCTTGCGCTCGAGCGCGACGGCGCGCGCTAGCCGGCGCAGCTCGGGGTCGTACGCGGCCGACATGTCCGGAAAGCGCGGGCCCTCGGAATCGACGTTGGCCCCCACGAGCGGATTGTCGCCCAGCAGGTTGATGTGATCCGAGAGCAGCACGAGGTCGCCCGTGGACCAGAGCGGGTGCATCCCGCCGGAGACGTTGGACACGATCAACGTCCCGGCCCCGAGCGCGCGCAGCACGCGCACGGGAAACGCGACCTGCCGCAGCGTATAGCCCTCGTACCGATGGAAGCGGCCCTGCATGACCGCCACGCGGCGCTTTCCCAACCTGCCGAACAGCAGCCGGCCGGCGTGCGTCTCGACCGTCGGGATTGGGAACCCCGGAATGTCGGGATACGCGATCGTCGTCTCGGTATCGAGATCGTCGGCGAGCGCTCCCAGTCCCGTGCCGAGAATGATCGCGACTTCCGGCACCAGCTTGGTCCGCGACTGGATGACGCGGACCGCGGCGGCGACGGACGCGTCAGTCATTTCTGTCCGTCGAGGGCGCGCAGCTCGGCGAGCTGGCGCTCGAGCAGGGCGCGGAAGCCACCGACGTATTGCTGGAACTGGCGCTCCGTCTCGGCCATGCGCGCTTCGACGGCGCTCTGCGCCGCTCTGGCTTCGTCGAGCAGGCGTTTGGCCTCCGACTGCGCCTCGCGCACGATCACCTGCCCTTCGCGCTCGGCGGAGTCACGCGTCTCGTGGCGGAGCTGCTGCGCCGCCACGAGCGCGTCATTCATCGCCTTCTCGCGCTCGCGGAACACCCGCAGCTGCTCCGTCAACGCGGACACACGCTCCTCGAGCACCTGGCGCTCGCGGATCGCGCGCTCGAGCGCGTCCGCCACGCGGATCCGGAAGTCCTCGACGCCGTTGGTGTCGTAGCCGCGCAGGCTCTTGTGAAATTCCTGCTTCCGGATGTCGAGCGGCGTCAGATTGAAGATTTCGTCGTTCATGTTCTCGCTCCGAACAGAACGGTACCTAACCGAATCACCGTCGCTCCCTCCGCGACCGCTGTAGCGTAGTCGGCGGACATCCCCATCGAGAGGGTCGGCAGCCATACTCCGTGCTCCTCGTTGATCGTATCCCGCAGGACGCGCAGCCCGCGGAACGCACGGCGCTGCACGTCGACATCGTCCGTGAATGGTGCCATCGTCATCAGTCCTTCGAGCCGCAGATGCCCGAGCGCCGCAATCTCGCGCGCGAGCACAGGGGCGTCCTCCGGCGCACAGCCGGATTTTTGTTCTTCACCGGCCACGTTCACCTGCAACAGCACGCGCAAACCAGATGCGCGCTTATCGAGCTCGGTCGCGAGCGCCACGGAGTCGACGGAGTGCACCAGCTCGAAACGGCCCGGGACCAGCTTCGCCTTGTTGCGCTGCAAGTGGCCGATCAGATGCCACCGCACCCCCAGCTCCTGACTCCACACACCTAACTCCTGCTGCTTCGCGAAGGCTTCCTGTACCCGATTCTCTCCAACGTCGGTCAGTCCCGCAGCCACCGCAGCCCGCACGGCATCGACGCCGAACCCCTTCGTTACAGCGACGATCGTGACCGGCTGCGACGCACGCCGCGCGATCTCGGCCCTCACCTGCTCCAAACGCTCCGGGAGGGCCTCGAAACTCATAGCCGGGGAATATAGGGGGGCGGTGAACCTAGCGGCGATAGAGGCTTTGCACGCCTTCAGTTTCGACCCGTCGAATCACTTCCGCTAACGCCGGTGTCGGATTCAGGTGGTAGGCGCGGCGCAGCCGGTCCGCGGTTTCTCGCTGGTCACCTCGCAATGCCGCCGCATTGGCCAGCTCTATGAAGGGGATCGAGAAGGAAGTGGCGACCTGCTGCGCGGCCGACTCCAGCACGAGCGAGTCGACGGCGAAAAACCTGCCGTACCCGAACACCGAATCGGCCAGGCGCCGGGTCGTCGCGGAGTCGACCATCGTATTCTGCACGCCGTTCAACCAGCCGCGGACCGTATCGGCGCGCGGGACGACCTTGAACACCAGCCCGCGGAACACGAGGTGCGGATCGAGACCGAGCCACGAGCCCCGCCCCGACGACACGCCGAACGTCACCGCCCGATGCTTCGGCAAGTAGGTCGCGAGCGTGTAGAGGATGACCTGATCGGCGGTCCGCAGGAACATGCCTTTGCGAATCGGCAGCTCGAGCGGCCCGAGCCGGAAGACGCCGTCGTCGCGGACCGGCACCGGACCCATGTCGGCGATTTCGGCGGGCGAAAGCGGGAGCGCGGGTCCCGTCGGCGGCGTGGCAGGCGCGAGCGCGCGATACAGCGCGGGCGCGCGCGCCGGATCGAACGGCCGCACCGGACGGGACGCGATCTGCTCGATGTACCAGGGCAGATTGGCGAGCGACAGGTTGATTTGCGTGACGTCCTGGCGGACGCCTTCAACCTCTTGCAGGTACCAGACCGGGAACGTGTCATTGTCGCCGAACCCGAACAACACGCCGTACGGCTCGACCGACTGCAGGAGGTTGTAGGCGAAGTCCCGCGCCGCGTACACGTCGGGTCCGTGACGCCGCGACGCCGCGGTGAAATTTGCGGCGAACGGCAGAACCACGACCAGCGCACCGAGCGCGCCCGCCCAGCGCGGCACGGGACCGGCGCGAGCCAGAAGACGCAGAAACCGAACCAGGCCGAGCCCGGCAAACACCCCCCAGATCTGGAAGCTCACGACGAAGAAATAGTCGCGCTCGCGCACCTCGTGTTGATCGATCGTCTTGAACCGGTCCCAGTACAGCGAGAAGCCCGGCTTGAAGTTCATGTAGAGCACGAGCCCGACGCCCGTGATCAGCCAGAGCACGAGCAGCAGCCGCGCGATCCCGGTATCTCGCTGGCGCGCGAAATCGAAGCCGAACACGCCCAGGACAATGAAGATGCCCGTCACCCCGACCATCGCCGGTACAGGGAGCGCGCGCCCCCATTGCCACGAGGCGTACTGCGCGTAATTGAAGAACTGATAGCCGAACATCGTGAGCGTGCGCCCGGGGTTGTCGGGCCCGGGCGGGACCGTCGGATTGTCGAGCAACCCGCGGCTCCCGAACTGCTCGCGCCTGATCACCGCGATCAGATTCTCCCACGTCTCGGGATTCGCTTCGTCCAGCAGCGGCTGCAGGCCGGAGCGGACATACAGGAAGGCGTAGGTCGAAATGCCGACGGCGACGATCGCAAGCGCCAGCACCGGAAACGCCATCGACCCTTGCAGCGCGCAGGCGATGACGGCAGCGAGCAGCAGCACGCCGCCGAGAATCATCAGCGATGTGCTGCCCAACCCGACGGCGATCATCACGATCCAGAGCGCGGTCAGCGCGCTCCACTCGGCCCACTCCATGCGCCGCTCCGCGGGATCGGCGGCCGGCTGTGCCCGCAGCGTGTGCACGATGAACAGCGACACCGCGGGGCCCACCAGCAGCGCGAGCAGGTGATTCCCGATCGAGAGGGCGGCGACGTACACGATCAGCAGCTGGAGATGCAGCGCCTCGGGCGTGCCGCGCACGTCACGCCAGCGCAGGCACAGCCAGCAGATCGCGGCGATACTGAACGTCGCGACCGTGTAGACCTCGGTCTCGTTGCTGTTCTGCCAGTTCGTGAACGTGAACGCGGAGAGGATCGCGGCCGCCGCGGCGCCGGCACGCCGAAGTCCCGGCGTCTCGCCGATCAGGAGGCGGTGCGCGACCAGGAACAGGCATCCGGCTCCCGCCGCCGAGAAGCACGCGCTCATGAGATTGAGCCGCCACGCGTAGCCGCCGATCGGAACAACGTCCGCCCAGACGTGGCCCAGCATCACGAACAGCGGCGTGCCGGGCGGATGCGGGACGCCGAGCACTTTGGCGGCGGTGATGAATTCACCTGCGTCCCACAGCGTCACCGTGGGGGCGAGCGTGATGACATAGCCGACGAGAACGAGGAGGGCGACGGCCGCCGCCTCCCGATAGGCGGGTTTAGGTGGCAGGCTGCGTCACCCGCTCGCCGCCCTCGAGGTGCGAGACGGCTCCTGAGAGTAGATCGCGCACCTGCTGCGGCGTGAGGTGGCGATACAGCAGGCCATGGCTGGCGACGGAGATGGTCGACGTTTCCTCCGATACGACGAGCACGGTCGCGTCGGTCTCTTCGGACAGCCCCAGCGCCGCGCGGTGCCGGGTGCCGAGTGACTTGTCGGCCACCTTGAACTGGGTGAGCGGCAGCACGCATCCCGCCCCGATGATCTGATCGCCCCGGATCAGGATCGCGCCGTCGTGCAGCGGCGAGTACGGCGTGAAGATCGTCGTGAGCAGATCGGCGGAGACTTTGGCTTCCATCGGCACGCCCGTGGTGATGAACTCCTCCAGACCGATGTCGCCTTCGACGGCGATGATCGCGCCCGTGCCCGCGCGCGACAGGCGATCGAGCGCCTCCGCGATTTCCTCGGCCACCGATTGCCGGTCGCCCCGCGAGAACGCGCGCATGAAGCGTGATTGGCCCAGCCGCGCGAGCGCGTTGCGCAGCTCCGGCTGGAACACGACCACCGCGGCAAAGGCGCCGTAGGTGAACACGACGCCGAGCAGCGTGCTGATCATCGTGAACTTCGCGAACACGGCGATGAAGTACGTGAGCGAGAGAATCACGAGCCCGATGACGATCTGCAGCGCGCGCGTGCCCACGAGAAACAGCAGGAAGCGATAGATGACGAACGACACCAGCAGGATCTCGAACAGATCCGGCCAGAGCCTGGGGGAGAGGAACTTAAAGGCGTCGACGTTCACGTTGGGTTCGTCGTAGCGCTCGCCAGTGCAAGGGCTTCGCGCGTCAGCGCGACATCGTGGACCCGGAACAGGCGCGCCCCCCGTTGCCAGGCGAGGGCGCAGGCGACGGCCGTGGCGCGATCGCGATCCTCCACGGGCCGGCCGGTCGCCGCGCCCAAAAAGCGCTTCCGCGACAGACCGACGGCTACAGGATAGCCAACGGCTACGATCGTTGCCAGTTCATCGAGCAGCCGCAGGTTCTGGGTCGCCGTCTTGGCGAATCCAAACCCGGGATCGATCACGATGCGTTCCCGGGCGATCCCGCCCTGCTCCGCACCCTGCGCCAGGGTTTCCAGCTCCGCGGCGATCTCGGCCGCGACGTGTCCATACGTGGCGTGTTCGTCCATCGTCGCGGGGGTGCCGCGCATGTGCATCAGGATGACGCCCGCCTCGGACTCGCGGACCAGTTTCGGCAGGTCGGGATCGAACCGGCCCCCGGACACGTCGTTCACCACGGCCGCCCCCGCCTCCAACGCCGCGCGCGCGACCTCCGCCTTGCGCGTGTCCACGGAGAGCGGCCCGACGCTCGCTTGGGCCAACCCCGCGATGACGGGCACGACCCGTGCGATCTCTTCCTGCACGGAGACCGGCGCAGCGCCAGGCCGTGTCGATTCCCCACCGATGTCGAGCAGCTGACAGCCTTCTGCCATCAGCTTTCTGCCGTGCTCGACGGCCGCTTCCGCTGATGGCAAACGGCCGCCATCGGAGAACGAGTCGGGTGTCACATTCACGATCCCGATGAGCACCGGCTTCTCGAGCGGGATCTCACCGCCGCGGATCAGCCACGTGCGCGAGGGCTCGGCGCGGGCCGCGAGCAGCTTGCCCAACTCCGGCGTGAGTCGCGCCATCCCGGCGGGCGCACGGTCGTATCGGGCCAGGGGCACGATGCGGCTCGTCGCGCCGGCGATGAGCGCCCACCCCTCGCCCGTCAGCACATCCACACCGGCCTTGGCGCCCCAGCGCACGAGGGCTTCGCGCTCATCTTCCGTGATCCGTTCGAGGAGGAGTACGAGCTGCTGAATGCCGATCGCCGCGAACCACGCCGGCTGCGTTTCCCAGCCCCGCGCTGCCAGCGCCGCACGCACCGCTTCAGGGGTGTGCGCGGCGAGCGCGGTGACTTTCACCGAAGCGCCTGGACCACCTGGAGGCGGGCCGCACGCAATGCCGGGAAGAATCCCCCGACGATCCCCATGACCACGGCGAAGATCATGCCCACGAGCAGCAGCGCGGGCGTGACCCGGAAGCTGAACGCGATTTCACTGAAGCTCGACCAGTTCGTCGTGCTCGTCACGATGCCGTTGAGCGGCAGGGCGAACAGACACCCGAGCACGCCGCCGATCAGGGCGATGAACGCCGACTCGGCGAGAAAACTCAGCAGCACGCTGCCCGGTTTGAAGCCGAGCGTGAGCAGGACGCCGATCTCGGGCGCGCGCGACGCGATCGCGGCGTACATCGTATTGATCGCGCCGAAGACCGCGCCCACCGCCATGATCGCCGTGATCATGACGGCGAGAAAGCTCAGGATCCGCCCGAGCAGCTGCGACTGTTGGGCGTAGAACTCGGCCTCCCGGTGCGCGTCTACGGTGAAGCGCTTGTCGGCCTGAAGCGCGCGCTGCGCTTCCGGAAACGAGGCGGGATCCTTCAAGCGGAATGTGATCGACTGGAACACTTCGCCGCGGAAGACGGGCATGAACTGCTCGTTCTCCCCCCAGACCTCCGATTCGAACGCCGAGCCCGAAGCGGAGAAATTGCAGCTGACCGTCCAGTCCCGGCCGGCGAAGCGCAAGGTCTGTCCGACTTTGGTGTGCGGGAAACGCTGCGTCAGCCGGCTGCCGACGCACACCTCCGCGCGGCCGGAGACGGGACGCTGACCCGCGGTAATGGTGACGTTGTTGCGCACCTGCCACGCCTGATCGCTGACGCCGCGCACCACGACATTGGCGATCTGTGTGGTGTCGAACGATTTCGCCATCGGAATCAGCACGTACACTTCGGGCGACAGCAGCGGGCGCCCGTCCGCACCGGTCGCGACATGCGGGTCAGACGCGAGCATGCTCGCGACGTCGCGCCCCAGGCCGCTCGACAGTTCGGAGTCGGCGCCTTTGCGCAGAACGATGACGTTGCGGTCCGAACCCGTCTTGGCCAGCGCGGCACTGAAGCCATTCGCGAGCGCGAGCATGCCGATGAATACGGCCACGACGAGTCCGACGCCGAGCGCCGTCAGCGCGGTCGAGACCGGCCGCTGCACCACGCTGCGCACGTTGTAGACGATCGGGATCATTCGACCTTCCGGAGCGCCTGCACCACAGGCAGCCGCGCGGCGCGCACCGCGGGCACCAGGCCGCTCGCGAGCATCAACCCGAGGGCGACCAGGCCGCCGATCACCAGCGTGCTCGTGGCCACCTTGAAGCCGGGAAGGAAGCCCGCGCCGTTGAAGTTGATCGCGGGATACAAGAGCTTCGCGGCACCCAGCCCGATCGCCGCGCCCGTCAACGCGAGCGCGCCGGCCTCGACCATCGTCAGGGCGAACAGCAGCCGGTCGGAGAACCCGACGGTCTTGAGCACCGCGATCTCGCCCGTGCGCTCGCGCGCGCTCATCATCATCGCATTCGCCGTGACGAGCAGAATCGCGAACACGACCGCGAGGCCGATGGTGCTCATGAGGAAGCTGACGTTCCCCCACATCGTCGCGAAGCTCGCCTGGAATTCGCGCTCGGTACCGGTCTTGGTCGACGTGCTGGAGTTGCGGAACACGTCGTCGATTGACTTCGCGATGACGGGCGCCTGCGCCGCATCCGCGATCTCGATGATGTACCACCCGGCGATGCCGGCCCGGCCGATCCGTTCGTCGAAGTATTCGTGATGGAAAATGAGGACGTCATCCCCGATCGCCGGGTCGGTCGGCGTGTAGATGCCGCGAATCGTGAACGTCCAGTCGCCAGGGAAGATCGTGCCCTGCAGCGTGACATTCTGGCCCAGCTTCCAGCCGTACCGGGTGGTCAGGCGCTTGCCGATCAACGCGCCGGTCCGGTCCTGCACAAACGCCTGCCGCTGATCGGCGGGGAGAACGATTTCCGGATAGATCGCGAGGTACGTCTCGGGATCCACGGCGAAGTTCGCGAAGAACGTCTTACCGTCGCCGTAGCGGCCCCCGAACCAGTTCGCCCAGCTCACGTTCGTCACGCCGGGCATCGCTTTGATGCGGTTCGCGTAGGCGAGAGGCAACGGGAACACGAGGCCGGTCGCGTTCAACGCGACGAGGCGACGCGCGCCGCCGAACTGCGCCGTGGCCGCGAGCGTCGTCGTGACGCTGCGCAACGAGGCGAACAGGAACAACGCCAGCGCGACGCTGGCGATCGTCAAGATCGACCGCAGCTTGTGCCGGCCCAGGTTCGCCAAGACCAGCCGGAGGTATTTCATCGGGCGGCGGCCGCGGGCGCGCGCGGCTTCTCGATCAGATCGCCCTTCTCGAGGTGCAGCGTGCTCTTGGCGCGCTCGGCCGCGTGCGCGTCGTGCGTCACGATGATGATCGTCTTGTTGAATTCGGTATTCAGCCGCTGCAGCAGCGTCAGCACTTCCTGCGAGCTCTTGGCGTCGAGCTGGCCGGTGGGCTCGTCGAGCAGCATCACGGTCGGATCGGCCACGATCGCGCGCGCGATCGCGGTGCGCTGCTCCTGTCCGCCGGAGAGCTGCCGCGGATAATGACTGGCGCGATCGCCCAACCCCACGACGTCGAGCGCGATCTTCACCCGCTCATCCCGTTCCTTGCCGGACAGGTTTGTGAGCAGGAGCGGCAGCTCGACATTTTGCGCCGCGGTGAGCACCGGCAGCAGGTTGAAGGACTGGAACACGAATCCCACGTTGCGCGAGCGCCACGCGGCGAGCTGGCCGGCCGACATCTCGCTGACGTTCGCACCCGCCACGCGCACCGTGCCGCGCGTCGGCCGGTCGAGGCCGGCGATCAGATTGAGCAGCGTCGACTTGCCCGAGCCCGACGGACCCATCAGCGCCGTGAAGCTGCCCGACTCGATATCGAGCGTCAGCCCCGTGAAGACGTCGATGCGCTGTTCTTCGCGCTGGAACGATTTGTAGACGTCGCGAATCTCGACGAGAGCCATGGAGGTCCTATGAGGTGTATGTCGCTACGTCGTCCGTCGTAGCGTCGTATGACGTGCTTACGGTCCAACCTTAACGCGTTGGCCCTCGCGGGGAGTTTCAACGCCGCCTACCAGCAGCTGCTCACCGCCTGAAAGTCCGGACCGAATCTCGCGGAAATTACCGCTGACGGGACCCGCGTCAACGTCACGACTTTGTAACCGGCCGTCCCGAACGACCCACACGACATCGCGGCCGTTTTCAGAACGCACCGCCTCGGCGGGAACGATGATCCTGGGCCGTTCGACGGGCTGATTCGCGCCTGCGCTGGCAGGCCGCGGAGCCTGAAGGAATTCCACTTTCGCGCCCATCTCGGTGAGAATGCGCGGATCCCGATCGGCGATCGTGACTTTCACCTGCACGGTCGCGCGTTGGCGATCCGCTGTCGGCACAACCTGACGCACCGCGCCGCGGAACGCGGTGTCCGGATAGGCATCGAGCGTGATGCGCGCCTGCTGGCCGCCCTGAATCCGCGCGATGTACGCTTCGTTGACATCGACCTCGACTTCGAGCGTCGCGAGATCGGCCATCGTCACGACGGCGCCGCGCGTCAGCCCGCCGCCCACCGACGGCGCGACGACTTCGCCGACTTCGGCTTCCTTGCGCAGCACGGTGCCCGTGAACGGCGCGCGAATGTACGTATTCTCGAGATTCGCCTGCGCGACCCGCAATCCCGCCGCCGCGGCATCGACGCGCGAGGACTGGGCACTGAGGCGTGCGTCGGCCTGCTGGACCCGACTCTCCGCGTTCTCCACCTCCTGGGGGGATACGAGGGTGGGGTTTTGCGCGCGCACGTCGCGCACGCGGCGGTACTCGCGCTGCGCCTGGTCGCGATCCGACTGCGTCTCGATCAACGTCGCCTTGGCGCTCGCGAGCTCCGCCTGGGCCTGCCCGACCGCGGCGGTGTAATCGGCGTTGTCGAGCCGCGCAATGATCTCCCCTTTCCTAACAGCAGATCCTTCGCTGACGTTCAGGACGGCCAGCCGGCCCGGGATTTTCGCGGAGACGGCGGCCTTCGTCCGCGCGACGACGTAACCATTGGCGACCACCGCGACGGCGCCGTTGCCGCCCTGCGCCGTTCCTGCGCCGCCCTGCGGCGCCGCCGTTACAATCACGGTCTGCACCGGTACCGCGCCGCCCCGGCGCACCATCAGCACCACGACGGCGATCACCAGCACCGCGGCGGCGACCAGCCAAAGCACACGACCCAGCGCCCGCTTTACCGCGGGCGGTGGGTCGTCGCGATTGATTCGAAGCTTGGAGAGGTCTGCGGTGCCGCTCGTCACGCTCCGGCGGGCTCAGGCGGTGGATTGCGGAGCATGCCGCCCGACGTGCGCTGCGACGGCTTCTCCTTCTCCTGCTCGGTGCTCTCGGTGCGCGGCGGCGGAGGCGGCGGCACGTACGGCGGGAGCGTCTGCCCCGCGATCACCATCTCGACCAGCTCTCGCTCCAGTGTTTCCCGCTCGAGCAACGCGGCCGCGAGCCGGTCCAGCGCCGCACGGCGCTCGGTGAGGATGCGCGTCGCTTCGCTGTAGGCGTGGGTGAGGATCTTCTTGACCTCCTCATCCACGATCTGGGCCGTGCGGTCGGAGATCTCGCGCCGCTGCACCACCTCGCGGCCCAGGAAAATCTCCTGCTCACGGTCGCCGACCGCGATCGGCCCGACGACGTCGCTCATGCCGAATTGCGTCACCATGCGCCGGGCGATGTTGGTCGCCTGCTGGATGTCCTGCGCCGCCCCGGTCGTCACCTTTTCCGGCCCAAACACCAGCTCCTCGGCCACGCGGCCGCCGTAGGCCATGCACAGCCGCGATTCGATGGACTGCTTGGTGTACTTGTGCAGCTCCTCTTCGGGCAGGTATGCGGTCAGCCCCAGCGCGCGGCCGCGCGGAATGATCGTCACCTTGTGCAGCGGGTCCGCTCCGGGCACGGTGAGACCGACCAGCGCGTGCCCCGCCTCGTGATAGGCGACGAGGCGCCGCTCCTCGTCGGACAGCACGCGGCTCTTCCGCTCGAGGCCCAGCATCACCTTGTCCTTGGCGTCCTCGAGATCCTGCATGTCGACCTGCGACTTGTTGCGCCGCGCGGCGAGCAGGGCAGCCTCATTGATGATGTTCGCGAGCTCGGCGCCGGCCAAACCGGGTGTCCCGCGCGCGATGCGCTCGAGATTCACGCCGGGCGCCATCGGAATCTTGCGCGCGTGCACCCGCAGGATTTGCTCCCGGCCCTTGAGATCGGGCATGTCGACCACGATCTGGCGGTCGAACCGGCCCGGCCGGAGCAGCGCCGGATCGAGAATGTCGGGGCGGTTCGTCGCCGCCAGCAGGATCACGCCGTCGTTCGACTCGAAGCCGTCCATCTCGACGAGCAGCTGGTTCAGCGTCTGCTCGCGCTCGTCGTGCCCGCCGCCCAGGCCGGCGCCGCGATGGCGGCCCACCGCGTCGATTTCGTCGATGAAGATGATGCACGGGGCGTGCGCCTTGCCCTGCTCGAACAGATCGCGCACGCGCGAGGCGCCGACGCCGACGAACATCTCGACGAAGTCGGAGCCCGACATCGAGAAGAAGGGCCGGCCCGCCTCACCGGCGACCGCTTTGGCGAGCAGCGTCTTGCCGGTTCCGGGCGGTCCGACGAGCAGCGCACCCTTCGGCAGCCGTCCGCCGAGGCGCTGGAATTTCTGCGGGTCTTTCAGGAAGTCGATGATTTCCTCGAGCTCCTGCTTGGCCTCGTCGCAGCCCGCGACATCGGCGAACGTGACCTTGGGCGTGTCACCCGCGAGCAGCTTCGCTTTCGATTTCCCGAACGCGAACGCGCGGTTTCCACCCTGCTGCATCTGGCGCAGCATGAAGATCACGAGCCCGAAGATCAGCAGGTACGGCAGAAACGTGAGCAGCACGACACCGAACGATTGCCCGGCTTCGCGCGCGCGCACGTCGACACCCTTCGCGGACAGCTGCTCGACGAAGTTGTTATCGGCCTCGAACGGCAGCAGGACGTTGAAGCGCTCCACCGTCTGGCGCTTGACGACCACCGGCCGCTGGAACGTGCCGCGGATTTTCTGCCGCTCCGCGATCTCGACCGACCCCACATTCCCGGCGGCCAGCTCTTCGTTGAACTGCGTGTACGTGATCTCGGCTTCTTCGCGCCGGCGGCTCGAGGCGAGCTGCACCAGCGCGATCGTGCCTACGATGAGCAGCGCCCAGAACGAGAGCGTCCGCAGCATCCGGGCCCAGTTGAATTCCCGCGGGGGCGGGGGGAGACGATTGGCCATCTACGTCAGACTCGCGATATAAGGAAGGTGCCGGAAGTTCTCCGCATGATCGAGGCCGTATCCGACCAGGAACAGCGTTGGCGCATCAAGTCCCACGAACTTCGCTTCCAGCTCCAAGTGTTCCGCCACGTGTTTGTGCAGCAGCGCGCAAATCTCCAGACTCTTCGGCCGGCGCTCGCGCAATAGCGCGACCAGCTTGTTCAACGTCTTGCCCGTGTCGATGATATCCTCGACGAGCAGGATGTGCTTTCCCTCGAGCTCCGTCTCAGGATCATACACCAGCTTCACGTTCCCGCTCGAGACCGTCCCTTCGCCGTAGCTCGACGCAACGATGAAATCGACCTGCAGCGGCCGGTCGATCTTGCGCACGAGATCGCTGAGAAAGATGAAGCTGCCCTTGAGCAGGCCCAGCACGAGCAGATCCCCATCCGGATAGGCTGCCGTGATCTCGCGCCCCAGGGTCTGGACGCGCTGCGCGATCGCCTCTTCGTCGAAGACGATGCGCTTGAGCTCACGCCCCCCGGTCTGTTTCTGCTGCCGAACTCCAGCCGTTCCCGATAACATCCAGCCTCACCGCTCGAGTTCCGGGCGCCGGTACGCCTTCGGCACTACGGCAAATGCCCGGCACCCACAAAATGGTCTCACCCCTGCTTACTACGGGATAACGCGTCCGCGCGCTGCGCGGGACTCGCGCTTCCATTAATAGACGCCGCAGCGGCCGCTGCCCGACTCCGCCCAGCGGAACCAGCGTGTCGCCCCGTGCAGGCACCCGCACTTCCCAGGCCGCGGCGTCGACCCACGTCGTCCAGGTCCCCCCGCCTCGCTCGATTCGAGCCGGCGCCGCTTCGGGACTCCACCGGATCTCGAAGTCCCCGAACCGCGCCGTGCCCCGTTCAGCACTGGGGACCAGGGACTCGGGATTCGTGAGTCGGGAACTGCGGCGAACGAGCAAGTGGTCGAACGCCACTTCCGCTTCCCAACCCCCACCCAACGACTCGGTGCGTCCCGAAGGACGCTGGGCCAACGACACCAGCCGCTGTGCCCGCGCCGGGCCGAGCACCAGTCCTACGCGCCGAGCGGCGGCGCGCAAGAGCGCGACGGACAATGCGTTATCATAGCCGCACAGCACGGCCCGGGCAACGGCGAACGCATCCGGCCGCACGTCGAGTGCCAGATCGGGGACTAAATCAAGCATCTGATCCCAGGCTCGGGCGTCGCGCGCGGCATGCCGGCCCTTGGCAAGCAGGTCCCGGCGCAGGCGCGGGCCGAGGCGCTCCTGCAGCAATGGCAAGAGCGTCCCGCGGACCCACGAGCGCAGATGACGCGGATCACGGTTGGCGGGGTCGTCGTGCACCGGAAGTCCGCGCGCGTTCGCGTACGCCACCAGCTCGCGCCGCGTGAATGGCAGGAGCGGCCGCACCAGCCCGCCCCGCGAGGTCGCGCTGATGCCCGCGAGCCCTGCCGGCGCACTCCCGCGCAACGCGCGCAGCATGATCGTTTCGATCTGATCGTCCTGGTGATGCGCGGTCACGATGTACTTCGCGCGACGCCGCTCCTGCACGTCGCGTAACCACGCATACCTCGCGCGGCGCGCTTCGGTTTCAGTCGTCTCTGGACCGAGGCGCAATTCGCCGAGTTCGAAAGGCAGCCGGTATTTCGCGGCGAGTTGTTCGACCGACTGACCGACTGACCGGCTGACCGGCTGAATTCCGTGATCCGCATGCGCAACCACAAGAGACAGTCCGAGCTCATCGCGCACCCCGTGCAGCAGATCCAACAGGGCCACGGAATCCGCGCCACCCGACACGGCGACGATCGCCTCTCCCGATTCACGGAAGAGCCGACGCCGGCGAATGTGCGCCCGCAGGCGCGCGGGGAGCGACTCGGCAGTGGACATGTATCTTGAAGTATGCGCCAACCCGACCCGACCTACCAACTCCTGCGCAATCTCACCTCGCCCGTCGTGGCGATTACCTCCGAGCGCCAGGGGAAGCGGAATGGAATGATCTCCGATGCGGCGGTGCGGGCATCGATCGTCCCGACCGTGCCAAGGCTGTCGGTCTACATCCACAAGTTCAATTACAGCCACGACATGATCTACGATACCGGGCGCTTTGCATTGCACCTTTTGCATACGAAACAGTTCGATCTCGTGCACCGTTTGGGGTTTTTCAGCGGCCGCGATGAGGATAAGTTGGCTGGCATCCCGCATCATCTCGGCCAGACCGGCGCGCCCGTGCTCGACGAATGCTTCGCCCATTTCGAGTGCAGCGTCGCCAATGTGATGGACACGGGCAGCTCGACGCTGTTTCTGGGCGATGTGGTCGCAGTCGGGTGCGGGTCCGCGGCTGGCCTCGAACCGAAAGGCGAGCTTATGACAGCCGGCTATTTCCGTTCGAACATGCCGGCCGAGTGGCAGACTGAATACGAGGTGAAGCTCGCCGAAGCGCAGAAAATCGGCGCCGAGCTATCCAAGAGCATCAAGCCTGTGGTCTGGAGGAAAAGGAGCTGAGATGCGCGCCATGGTCTCTGGTCTGCTTGTGCTGTTCGCCGCGTGCAAAGTCGCCTCGCCCGATCTGAGCGAGGCCGATCGCGTGGCAATCCGCGCGGCCACCGACAGTTTTGTCGCGCACCAGCGCGCGCGCCGCGACTCGGCGAGCGCCGAGCTGTTCAGCGAGGACGCGCGGTTCATGCCGCCGAACGGCGGCATCACCGAAGGCCGGCCCGCCATCCGCGCCTGGCTCGCGGCGTTTCCGCCAATGGCCAACTTCACGCTCACGCCGATCGAGATCGAGGGACGCGGCGATCTCGCGTACGTGCGTGGGACCTACTCGTACACGCTCGTCGGCACGGACGGGCACCAGATTGGCGAGGATCGCGGCAAGTATCTGGAGATTCGACGGAAACAACCGGATGGAAAGTGGCTGATGACGATCGACATCTACAATTCGGACTTGGGAGTGCCCGAGCGGCGCCCCTGAGACCGAAAGTAGCAGGGGTGGGACTCGAACCCACGACCCCGGCATTATGAGTGCCGTGCTCTTACCAGCTGAGCTACCCTGCCACGTTCTGCGCTGAAAACCTAGCAAGGCCGCTAGTTAACGCCAACCCTCCCCTGCACCGAGGCGATCAGCTTCGCCGAGTCGTACCCCACGCCGTCCTTGAACACGATCGTCGGGCTGCGGATGATCGACGGGTCCGTGGTGAGATCGCCCCGCAGCACGACCAGATCGGCCAGCTTTCCGCGCTCCACGGTGCCGAGCGTCTGCGCGACACCGAGGATCTTGGCGCCGTTGGCCGACATGATCTGCACCGCCTGGGCGGGGGTGAACCCGGCCTCGATGAACAGCTCGTAATTGCGCTGGTCGCCGAACCCCGCGAGCGCCCCGCCGATCCCGGTCGGATCGACACCGGCCGCGAGCGTGCCGCCCGCCGCGACGAACGCGCGATCGAACGCCATCGCGCTCTTGAATGCGCTGAGCGGAACCCAGCCGGTGCCGCTGGAGTCGATTTGCTGGCGGGTCTTCAGGTACGCGGCGCGGACTTCGGGATCCATGGCGTTCAGCGTGCGCTCATCCTTGGTGGGCCGGTTGGCGACGAACGGCTCGTACACCGCGAGCGTCGAGGTCATCGAGACACCCTTCTGCACCATCGTCCGAATCGTCTGCTGCGCCACATTCCCATTGGGATCGGCCGAGCCCAGCGCATTCATGAGCGACACGGGGCACGCGTCGGCCTTTTTGGACGCATCGAAGTCGGAAGCGGTCAGCATCCCATGCTCGAGGTTGTCGATGCCCAGCGCCACCGCTTCCTGGAAGCTCACCGAGCACAGGTGGCCGGTGACCTTCATGCCGCGCTTGTGCGCCTCCTGGATCGCGGCACCCAGCTCGGAGCGCCGGATGTCGGTGTAGGCCTTGACCCAGGTCGCGCCCTCGGCGCCCCAGTACGCCACGAACCGCCGCGCCGCGTCCGGTGTCGGGATGACGGCCATCGCGCCGCCGCCCTGCGTGCCCGTGATGTACGGCGCCGTGATGTGAATGCGAGGACCGGGCGTAAAGCCGTGGTCGATGGCATCCTTCAAATTGATCTCGGCATACGGCGAGCGGCTGCCGGTCGTACGAATCGTCGTCACGCCGGAGCCCAGGTAGAGGCGCGGCCCCGTGTAGCCCATCTGCACGGCGCGGCCGCCGGCCGCGGTATAAAACAGGTGATCGTGCATGCCGATCAGGCCGGGAATCAGCGTCGACCCGCTCAGATCCATGACCCTGGCGCCGGCGGGAATTTGAACCGCTCCCACATCCCCCACGCTTTCGATCTTTCCATTCCGGATCACCACGGTCTGATGGGGCTTGGGCGCAGCGCCTGTGCCGTCGATCAGCAAGACATGGGTGAGCGCGAGCAGCGACGTGTCCACGGTGACGTATTCGCGGACGCTGGCGGAGAGTGAATCGGGACGCTGCACCGCGAGCGCGAGCAGCAGAGTCAACGCGTACATGACGAATCCTCTCTAGTCGACGGTCAGATGCATCATCATGCCGGCCGAGAGATGCTCCGCGATGTGGCAGTGGAGCATCCAGTGCCCGGGGTTGGACGTGTCGAACACAATATCCACCGTGGATCCGGCGGGCACCAGAACCGTATCCTTCCACACCAGGTCGCGCATCGGCACACCGTTCACCGCGAGCACCAGGAAGCGCTGGCCGTGCAGGTGGATCGGATGCTGCATGCCGTGGAAGGCGCGGCGCTCATTCACCAGCCGCAGCTTGACCGGCTGCCCGCGCGCGACGTTCCACGCGATGTCCATGTTCTCACGGCCCGTTTCGGGATCGCGCAGGATCCAGCGTACCTGCGCACCCGTGGACGCCCAATTCATCATCGGCATCGAGCCGGTCCACTCGACGGGCTGAAAGAAGATCGAATCGAGCTGCATCAACCGTTCGGTGACGAACGGCAGGTTGTTCGTGGCGAGCGTGAGCACGAGCGTCTTGGCCGGCGCCTGATCGATGAATCGCCGGTACGGATCCAGCTCCCGCGCGGTCGCGCTGTCGCGCGTGGTCGACGCAAACGCTCTGCCGAACGAGGGCGCGACGGTCCCCGGCGCGACCTCGACGACACCCAGCGTATCGATCTCCGGAAAGAATCTGCCAAACAGGTGATCGAGACCCTGCACCTTGTTCACCAACGCAATTCGTCCCGCGCGGTTGAACCGCACATCGACGACATAGCGTTCCGCCGGCGCGATGACGACGCTCTCGACCAGCCGTTTCGTATCGAAGGGCCCGGCATCAGCGGCCACGACCTTCAGCTGGGCGCCCGGAAACGAAAGGTTCAACGTCCGGGCGTTGGTGGCATTCGTGAGATAAAAGCGCACCACCTCACCGCGGCGAACCTGCAGCTGGTAATCGGGCCGGCCGTTCACCAGAAACACATTCCCGAACCGGCCCATCAGTGCGTGCGTCGGCGACTCCCGGCCCGGAGGAATGGGCCCGGTTGCCCCGACGAGCATGTCGTCGAGCATCAGGATCTGCTCGCGATTCACCGGCGCGGCCCGACCGCGCGGAATCCGCACCAGGATGTTGCCGTACAAGCCGAGGTCCTGCTGGATGTCTTCACGCACGTGCGCGTGATACCAGTAGAGGCCGGCATCGGGGAAGCGAATGTGATAGGTGAACGTGCCGCCGGGCGGAATCGCCGGTTGCGTGAGCCCCGGCACGCCGTCCGAATGATTGTCGAGCCTGAGGCCGTGCCAGTGAATCGCGGTCGAATCGGGCAGATGATTCGCGAACGCGACGACGATCTCGGATCCCCGGGCGACTTCGATCAGCGGCCCCGGCTGCTGCCCGTTGAACGCGAACCCGGCACGCACGGGAGCCGCGTCGAGCCAGAGCGTGTCACCGTGCGCCAGGCGTCTGCGCTCGCTCGGGCGTGCGGACTCGAGCGAGTCACTCGGCAGCGCGTACGGCGCGACACCGGGGCGCAGCGCCATCTCGGCCGGCAGCATCGTGAGATGCGCGGGGCTTGG
>DASTDR010000703.1:0-15728 GCA_035710265.1 Gemmatimonadales bacterium
GGACGAACCGGATCGTAAGCGAGTCGCCGGTGATCCAGTCGGTTTCGGTTGCCGTGGTGGTCGAATCGCGCTTGGCCGTGGAGAACGCGTCGCCGAACGCGCGCGATTCGGTCAAGACTTCACCCGGAGAGTCGATCGCCAGCGAGTCGGCCTGGATCGTGTACAGGGTCGAAATCGCATGGGGTCGCAGCGAGTCGCCCCAGGCGAACGTCTGCTGCAGCAGTTTGTCGGCGAGGCGCAGGTCGATCGTGTCCGCGGTCAAAACCCAGTCGGACCCCGTGGCTTGTCCTTTACCCATCGCCTTGATGGCGCGAATGTCGCGCTGCTCGAGCGCCAGCTCGATGCGGGTCCCCACCAGCGTGTAATTCTTGGCGGCCTCTCCCCCTCCGGTTGCGGAGCGGCCCCGGCCCTCGACACTGGGGGTACCGCCGATCAGCGCGCCGAATCCCCTGGTCTGATCCATCAGCATCGAGTCGGCGCGCGCGGCAAAATCGCTGCGGTCGATCGTGACTTTGCCACCGGCCCAGACGCGGTCGTTGCCTTTGAGCCGCAGCCGGTCGGAGACGATGATGTAGGGCTCGGTGCTGGTGGTGTCGCCCGGTTGCCGATCGCGGAATTCGACGGTGGGACGCTGGGTCGCGTACATCTCCACGGTGTCGCGTACGCCCGGGACCGCGCGCCAATAATTGAGATTGGGGCCGCGCAACACCGACCCGCTGATCCGGTTGACGGCGACCACGTTGTTGTGCGCCTCGAGCCTGCCGTCGCGCAGATAGTAGCGCACGAGCCGCGCATCGAGCCAAAAGGCTGTATCGCGGATCTGCACCCGCCCGATGAGGTCGAGCCGGCCGAGCGCGCCGTAATGGGTAAAACTGTCCGCCGAAATTGTCGTGCTCGTGCCGACGCAGTGCGCCAGCACGCCGCCTCCTCCGTGCAGCGTCCGCTCCCCTCCCGGTCCCCTCGTCTCGAGGTAGCGGCCCACCGAGTCGACCTGCACCTGGCACGGCCGACCGGCAGCCGTGTCCTGCGCCGGCGCAGCTTGCAGCATCAATAGAGCGGCCAGGAGCGGCGTCATTGATTGGGCAGGATGAACCGGCCGCCTTCGCCGGTCACGCTCTTTGACGTGATGCGCTTGAACTCAGGATCGGACGTAAAGCCCTTCCCCGTCAGATTGCGCCCCGGCTCGTTGAACGTGAAGTCACGGTCGGAGCTGACCTCGTTGCGGACCTGACTGTAGTTCATCACCTCGGTTCGCAGCGTGGCGCTGTCTCGGTTCCGAATGACCACGACGTTGCCGCGCGCTTCCATGTCACCTGTGCGCCAGTGATGTGTGCCTTCCCGGGACGTGAGCGTCGACGTCGGTTGGCCGGCGCCATCATAAAACGTCACGTGCACGGTCCGCAGCTCGGCCTGCTGCGTCCCGGAGAAAAAAAATGCCGTGTCGGCGCGCACCCGCGCCCGCAGCACGCCGGCATCGGTGACGTAGTGGCTCATCCCGATCAGGACCTGATCGGCGCTGTCGAGGGCGGCCTGTGTCGCCGTCACGGGTGTCCCGCTCTTACAGGCACCCACCACCACCAGCACCATCAGCACCGCCCGCTTCATACTGCTCCGGCCTTCATCAAATCATGCAGATGCACGATCCCCACGACCCGCTTGCTCCGGTCGAGGACCGGCAGAGCCATGATGCCGTGGCGTTCCATTACGCTCACGGCCACCGCGCCGAGCTCGTCGGCGGTCGTCGATTTCGGAGTTCGGGTCATCACGTCGCGGACGGGAATACTCAGAAACTCATCCGAGCGTTCCATGAGGCGCGTGAGATCACCCGCGGTCACGACGCCGGCCAGCGTGCCCTTTTTTCTGTCCACGACGAGCGCCGTGCCCCTTTTTTTGGCAAGCAGCACGACGCATTCGCGCATGGGGCGGTCCGGGCTCAGGATCGGGAGATCATCTCTGAGCATGACATCGCTGACGCGCAACACCAGCTTGCGGCCCAGCGCGCCGCCCGGATGCAGCGCGGCAAAATCGTCGCGCCCAAAATCCTTCTCCTTGAAGAGCGTCACCGCCAGCGCGTCGCCGAGCGCCAGCGCGACGGTGGTACTCGCGGTCGGCGCGAGCGTGTCGGGACACGCTTCCTCGGTGACCGACGCGTCCAGCACCACGTCCGCGTACTTCGCCAGCGGCGACGACGGATCCCCCGTGAGCGCGATGATCGGAACGCGGTAGCGTCCCAGTTGGGCGACGAGTCCGAACAGCTCGTCCGACGCCCCGCTCTTGGAGAGCAGGATCGCCACGTCCTTGTCGCTCACGCTGCCCAGGTCGCCGTGCAGCGAGTCGACGGGGTGCAGAAACGTCGCCGGCGTGCCGGTTGAGGTGAGCGTCGCGGCGATCTTGCGGGCGATCAGTCCGGACTTGCCGACGCCCGAGACGACCACGCGTCCCTTGACCGCCTTCAGCAGCTCGACGGCGCGGCCGAAGGAGGGGCCCAGCCGGTCGGCCAGGCGTTGCACCGCCGCGGCCTCGAGGGCGAGCACCTGCTTGCCCCGCGTGACGAGCGCGTCGCTGCCGGCCTGCGGCCGCGATGCCGGCTTACGCACGGACTGTCTCCCTCCCCCGGACGCGCTGCCAGATCTCGATGGCGAGACCCACGATGCCGCTGAGCTGGTCGAGGGGCACCATGTTCGGCCCGTCCGAGGGCGCGCGCGCCGGATCAGGATGCGTTTCCAGGAAGAAGCCGTCGGCACCGGCGGCGGCGGCGGCATAGAGCAGCGGCGGTATGAACGCGCGCTGTCCGCCGCTCGAGCCGTCGGCGCCCTGCCCCGGTTGCTGCACGGAATGCGTCGCGTCGAAGATTACCGGTGCCGTGCACGCCTCCCGGAGCCGCTGGAAGCTGCGCATGTCCACGACCAGATCGCCGTACCCGAAGAACGTGCCGCGCTCGGTGACCGCGACTTCGGGCGCGCCCCCGGCGCGCACCTTCTCGACCGCGCCCCGCATGTCCTCCGGCGCCATCCACTGCCCCTTCTTGATGTTCACGGGACGGCCGGCTTTGCCCGCCGCGACCAGAAGGTCGGTCTGGCGGCAGAGAAACGCTGGGATCTGCAGCACGTCCGCAACGCGCGCGGCCTGCGCCACGTGGCTGGGCTCATGGACGTCGGTGAGAATCGGCAGACCCGTAGCGCTCCGGACACGCTCCAGCGCTCGCAGCCCCGCTTCGAGGCCGGGGCCGCGGGGCGCGTTCAACCGTGAGCGATTGGCCTTGTCGTACGACGCCTTGTAGATGACGCCGATGCCGAGCTTGACCGACAGCTCGGCCAGCGCTTCGCCGACCCGGACATTGAGCTCGTCCGATTCGACCACGCAGGGGCCCGCGATGAGAAACGGGCTGTGTTCGGCCCCAAATCGCATAGCCATCTCAGTCGGTCAGCTCGGCCAGCGCGCGCGACACCTCGGTGCGCGGATGGAGCTTGCTGTAATCGACCGCGGCGCCCACGAATCCCGCGAACAACGGGTGCGGACGCATCGGACGCGACTTCAGCTCGGGATGGAACTGGCAGCCGATGAACCACGGATGCTCCGGCAGCTCGATCATCTCGACCAGCGAGCCGTCGGGTGAGAGGCCCGAACAGCGCATCCCGTACTCGGCGAGGACGTCGCGATAGGCGTTGGACACTTCGTAGCGGTGCCGGTGGCGCTCGCTGACTTCGGTCGCATTGTACGCCTGCGCCACGCGCGAGCCGGGCCGCAACCGGCAGGGGTACGCGCCGAGCCGCATCGTGCCGCCCATCTCCTGAATGCCTTCCTGGGAGCGCATCAGGGCGATCACCGGATTCTCGCACTCGGGCGCGAACTCGCTCGAGTTGGTGTCGGGGATTTTGCACACGTTGCGCGCGAATTCGATGATCGCGGTCTGGAGGCCGAGGCAGATGCCGAAGAACGGCAGCTTGTGCTCCCGCGCCCAGCGAATCGCCTCGAGCATCCCTTCCACGCCGCGCACGCCGAAGCCGCCGGGGACCAGCAGTCCGTCGTACCCCGCGAGCAGCTCACCCGCCGTCTCCTGATCGGTGAACCGATCGGACGCGATCCATTCGATCTTCACGCCCGATTCGTTCGCGATGCCGCCGTGCACCAGCGCTTCGTGAATGCTCTTGTAGCTGTCGGCGAGCTCCGTGTACTTGCCGACCACGGCGATCCGCACCTGCCGCGGCGGATGGAGGATCTTGTCCACCATGGCGGCCCAGGCGCGCAGGTCCGGTTCTTTGGTATCGAGGTGCAGCCTGGTGCAGACCTCTTTGTCGAGGCTCTGCTCGTGGAGCTTGAGGGGGATTTCGTAGATCGATTTGACGTCGGGACTCTCGACCACGCAGCCGAAGTCGACGTTGCAGAACTGCGCAATTTTCCGTTTGAGATCTTCCGACAGCGGCCGCTCGGTGCGGCACACGAGGATGTCGGGCTGGATTCCGATCTGCATCAGCTCGCGCACCGAGTGCTGCGTCGGTTTGGTTTTGAGCTCCGCCGTCGCCGCGATGAACGGCACCAGCGTCAAATGAATGAAGAGCGTGTTGTCGCGTCCCACTTCCTGGCGGAACTGGCGGATCGCCTCGAGGAACGGCAGCGACTCGATGTCGCCGACCGTGCCGCCGATTTCGGTGATCACGACGTCGTGATCGGGCGCGAGGCGCCGGATGGCGCTCTTGATTTCGTCGGTGATGTGCGGAATCACCTGGACCGTGGAGCCCAGGTACTCGCCCCGCCGCTCCTTGGTGATGACGGACAGGTAGATCCGGCCCGTGGTCACGTTGTTCACCTGCGACAGCGATCGATCGATGAACCGCTCGTAGTGGCCGAGGTCGAGATCGGTCTCGGCGCCATCATCGGTCACGTAGACCTCGCCGTGCTGGAACGGCGACATCGTCCCCGGATCGACGTTGATGTACGGATCGAATTTCTGGATCGTGACCTTGAGCCCTCGCTCGGCCAGCAGCCGGCCCAGTGACGCGGCTGCGATTCCCTTCCCGAGCGAGCTCACTACACCGCCGGTGACGAAGATGTATTTCGTCGAGCTCACGGACTGACCCCTCCCAAGTGTCGCGTGATCTCCGCTTCCGCCCATTTCAAGTCAGCCGGTGTGTCGATGCCTGGCGCCGCCGCACCGTCGAACAACGTCACGCCCATCGGAATGCCATGCAGCAACGGCCGGAGCTGCTCCAGCCGCTCCCACTGCTCTTCCGGTACCGGCGCCAGGCGGACCCATCGCTCCAAGGCGTCGCGCGTGTATGCGTACACGCCGACGTGCTGATGGTAGACCACCGTCCCGGTGCCGTCGCGATCGAACGGAATCGGCGCGCGCGAGAAGTACACCGCGCGCCCGCGCGCGTCGATCACGACTTTCACCCGACTCGGATCATTGACCAGCGCGGGATCGAGCGAGCCCGCCGCCGTGCCCAGCGGATCGCCGCGCTCGAGGCACGCGAGCGCGCCTCGCACTGCTGCGGCCGCTACGAACGGCTCGTCGCCCTGCACGTTGAGAATGAAGTTGAAACTGCTAAATGCCGATTTGGCAATGACTTCCGCCACTCGCTCCGTTCCAGACGTGTGATCCGGCGCCGTCATGACGGCTTCGAACCCAGCGTCGCTGACGACGGTGGCGATCTCGCGCGCATCCGTCGCCACGACCAGCCGGTCACAAACGCCGAGATCGGCGATACGGCGAGTCACGAAGGTGATGAGGGGTTCGCCAGCCAGCGGCAGGAGTGGCTTGCGTGGGAGCCGGGTCGAGCCCAGCCGTGCAGGAATCACGCCAAGGACGGGCACGGGGGAACATACAAAAACTGTGCCGCAGAGTCTAGCCCGAGGCTACCACCTTGCCCTACGGTCTCTTAGGTCGACGTGGACGAACGGTCCATGCGTCGCCGTCGCCTCGTATTTGCCGAGCCCGCCACGGCTCTGGGGCTGATCGAACAGGGCGTACAGCACGGCGGCATCCTGCGCATTGCTTCGCCCGTCCCGGTTGAGATCGTCCATCCGGCCGTCATGATCCTGATCGACGAAGATGTCCGCGGCCGAGCCCCACGTGTGCCGGCTGTACTGCACGTTGCCGATCGCGCGATTATACGCGGGCGTCCGGTACCCGCTCATGACGTGGAACGTAGAAGCCGTGATCCCGGCGTCATTCGCGAGCGCGAGCAATTGCTCGAGCCGCTCGAGCAGCTGCGAATTGAGCACCACGTACTTCGGATACCCGCCCGCCTGTTTGCACACGAACTGCTTCAGCTGAAAATGCTGCGAGACGAACACGTTCTCGTTGGCGGGCGTGACCTCGATGAACCCCGCCGGCGGCCGATACATGTCGAGCCCGCGCAGCGCGCGCCGGGGGTAGCGGCCGATGCGGTAGCCGTTGAGGTATTCGCCCCGCAGCTGCTCGTATGGCACGAGCACGAATGCCTGGATGACGATCGAATCAACTCGAATGGGATACAGGCCCGGCTGCTGTGGCGCCGTCCAGGTCCAGCGGCGATTCAAGGCTTCGACGGTGACGCGCTCGCCCGGCAGTGCGGTGAGCGTGCTGATTGGGGCGTTCACGACGACGCGCCGCTCCCCGGGGGGCACGAACACCACGAGCAGCAGAGCGGCGCACGCCGCGGGGAGTGACCTCATTCCCCACAGCGTACGGGATTACACCCCCGCGCCGCAAGGGATTAATGCCTTTTTGCCAGCGCGCGGGACAGCGGTGGATCGACGCCGTTGATATCCGGGCGGAACTGGATCGTACCGTCTTCGTCCGCCCAGGCCGTGAAATAGAGCAGATGAATCGGCATCGGCCGCGGCAGGTAGATCGAGCGCTCCGTTCCTTCGTCCAAGGCGCGCTCGATGGTCTCCTGCTCCCACTTGCTCTTCTTCATGAGATAGACGGCCAGGTCGATCGGCTTTTCGACTCGAATGCAGCCATGACTGAAATCACGCTGTGTTTCCTCGAACAGATGGCGCGAGGGCGTGTCGTGCAGGTACACGTCGTACTGGTTGGGGAACATGAACTTCATGCGCCCCAGGGCATTGAGCCGCCCGGGCTCCTGGCGCAGCCGGTACGGGAAGTTCTCCGCCGTGATCTCCTTCCAATCGACCGTGCGGGGATCGACGTCCTGCGCGTTGGGCCCCGCCGTCTGCAACCGCATCCCGAAGCGCTCGAGATACGTCGAGTCCTTCTGGATTTTCGGAATCAGCTCTTCGACGGCGATACTCTTGGGGACGTGCCAGTTCGGGTTCAGGACGATGTAACGGATGGTATCGCTGAACACGGGTGTGCGCCGATAGGCTCGCCCGACCACGACTCGCATGCGCAGCGCGACCTCGTCATCGTCGATCACCTGAAGCTCGTACGCGGCGATGTTGACTTCTACGCGGCGGCGGCCGAGGTCCTGCGGGAGCCAGCGCCAGCGCTCCAGGCTCAGCTTGATCTGATTGACGCGCGCGTCGGCCGTGACGTTGAGCTCCGCGAACGTCTCCGCATCGACAACGCCGCTCTGCTCGAGCCCGTGCCGCCACTGGAAGCGGCGTACCGCCTCGTGGAGCGCGTCGTCGAACCGGTCCCCATCCTTCTTGTCGAGGTCGCCCTCGGCGTGCAGGCGTTCGCGCAGCAACGCGACGGCGGCGCTGCTGTCTCCGCGCTTGAGCGCCGGTCCCCTGGGCAACACCGGCCACGCTCCGCTCTCCGCGTACGCCCGTTCCCGGGCGAGGGCATCACGCAGCCGCCGATAGCCTTCGTGCGTCGGCGCCAGGCGCTGGAGCGCGCGCGCGATCTTGCGGGAGTCGAGCGCCTGTTCGAGCAGCGTTGCGAGATCGGCGCCGCGCGGACTCGCTTCCCACAGCGGATGCAGCGATTCGGGATCGACGCGACCCCCGAGCAGATGCGAGCCGTAGAGCAGAAACGCGTCGGTCAACAACAGGTCGAGATCGGCAAGCCGCGCAAGTTCCGGCGCGCGCCCGCTCGAGGTGGCGAGCCGCACGTATGCCAGCAGCGACCCGATCGCATTGACGTGGTAATCCTCGGGAGTGAGGCCCTCGAGATCGGCGCGGTTCAGCGTGGCGACGAGATCGTCGGCGAGCCGGTTGGGCCCGTGTTCCTTGTTCCACGCGGGTCGAAACGCCCGTCGCGCGTAAAAGCCCAGGACGGTGGCCCGCTGCGCGAGCCGCAGCTCCCCCGCCTCCTCCCGGAGCCGGATCTGCTCCGCGAGCTGCTCGTCCGGCGTGCGGGCAGGCACCGCTGCTCGTTGCGTCAGCGCCGCAACGAGCAGCAACGCCCCTACCCCGGCCATCATGTCAGCGCGCTAGGCGACCGTACGACGCGGAGGAAGTTCTCGAGAATGCGCTTCCCGTGTTCCGTCCCGATCGACTCGGGATGGAACTGCACGCCGTACGTCGGATGATCACGATGCTTCATAGCCATGATCTCCGATGCATCTCCCGTGCCTTGAGGACGGTCGGCGCTCATCGCGGTCACGACGAGTGCGGGGGGAAGCGACGAGGGTTCTACCACCAAAGAATGGTATCGCATCGCGGTGAACGGGCTCGGAATGCCGTCGAACAGCTCGTCATCGGTGTGAACGATGGGGCAGGTCTTGCCGTGCATCAGCCGGGTGGCGCGGACGATCCTGCCGCCGAACGCTTCCCCGATCGCCTGGTGTCCCAGGCACACGCCGAGGATGGGCATCTGGCCCGCGAGGGCTCGCACCAGCGGCACGAGAATGCCGGCCTCCGCGGGCGTCTTGGGGCCCGGTGACAGCACGATCGCGGTGGGCTTCAGCGCCTCGACCTCGGCGACGCTGAGCGCGTCGTTGCGATACACGACCGGCTCCTCGCCCAGCTCACCGAGATACTGGACGAGGTTGTACGTAAACGAGTCGTAGTTGTCGAGCACGAACAGCATGCTCAGGAATCTATTGGAAAACCTTGAAGTGGCCCAGCAGCCACCACAGCAGCAGGAAGATCAGAATCGTCGAAATGCACCCGCCGCCGAGCTTCTTCGCACCCCACCCGGCGGCGAGCCCGCGCAGCAGCTTGCTCATCTCGTGACCCGGCGTTTCTCGACGATGACCGCGCGGCTTTCGACGCCGAGCGTGTACGCGGCGCGGAACGTTCCCTCGACGCCGACCTTCGCGCCGCGCGCGGGCGCCCCACCGCCTTCCGTGACGACCGGCAGCGTGCCGGTGCCGTCGTTGACTTCGTACGCGCCGTAGCCCAGCGCGCCGATGGTGTTCTGAACGTCACCGGTGATGCGAACCGTCTGCCCGTCGTACCTACCGGGGTCTGCCAGCAGATCTTTCACCTTGGTGGTTTTCTCATTGCACGCCCCGCTGAACAGGGCAAACGCGGCGGCAACCAGCAGCAGGCCGCCCCGCTTCACTAGACTGCGCGTCATCGAACTGTCTCCTGTGGTAGTGAGCGAGCCTGGCGGGCCGCGGCACTCGCCGCGTCCAGCAGCTCTGGGCCCGTCGTGCCGTCGCGGCCCTCGGTCGCAATGCCAACGCGAATCGCCGGAGGCTCGACCCGGTCCTTGCCGTGATACAACTCGAGCGCAGTGATCGCGTCGCGGATCTTGTTGAGGCGTTGCTCGGTCGCCGTGGGCGAGGAGTCGAGCACCAGGACGAACTCCCGGCTCGATATGCGGCTCGCCATGTCGCTCTTGCGAAGTTGCTCGCGCACCACGCGACCGACCTCGCGCAGCATCGCCGCCGGCTGATCGCGATCGAACGCGAGCACGCTGACCGTGAGCGGGCTCCTGGCGCGCGCGGCCCGGTGCAGCTCGCGCGGGAGCGTCTCCTCGAGATACCAGCGATTGACCAGTCCGGTTTCCGCGTCGTGCGTGTCCAGATCGGTGCTGCGCCGGGGCACGCGCTTGCTCCGGCTCGCGCGTTCCTCCTGCGCGCGCTCTCCGTCCTCCCGTTCGCGCTTCACCCGCTCGGTTACATCGTGGATGGTGCACTGCGCGAATTGCCTGCTGTCGACCTGAAACAGCGTGCTCACGAGATCGACGTGCCGGATCTGTCCGTCAGCCGCTTCGAGGGGCAGGTCGTCGTAGCGCACATGCGGCACGCGCACGAGGTCCGAGAAATGATTCTTGCTGACGGCGGCGTTGCGGAAAGCGGGGACGCTCCACAGCGGCTGGTCGATGATCTCCTCCGCTTTCGCGCCGAGCATATGACACAGGCAGGGATTGACGTCGACGACGACGCCGGTCTCGGCGTCGAGCACCAGAATGCCGTAGGGGGCCGTCTCGAACAGTCGGCGATAGCGAACTTCTGATGTTTTGAGAGCGCGGTCGCGGCGCTGGCGCTCTGCGGCCGGCGCATCGAGATGAACGGCGGTCCGCCCCTGGAGCCGGCCGGCGTTCTCGGTCACCAGGTGAGATTTGGGAGCATCTCGCATGCGTGAAGCCTACGGTCCGCAGGCTCCACGCTGCATCGGCCCTAGTGGTGAAACGCCGGGCTAATCCCGATGGACGAGGGGCTTATGCCCTCCCCGAAAGGTCGGCCGTGCAGAACGCGCACTTGGTGGCCTTGAGCGGAACCTTGGACAGGCAGTACGGGCAGTCTTTCGTCGTCACCGGTGCATCGGCCTTCTTGGGGCCGAGCCGCGCGACGGAACGCACCATCATGTATACGACGAAGGCGACGATCAGGAACGTCACGATCGACGAGATGAACAGGCCGTAGTTGAGCGTGACGGCACCGGCGGCCTTGGCTTCGGCGAGCGTCGCATACGGCGCGGCGGTCTTCGTCCCCTCTTTGAGCACCGCAAACAGATTGGCGAAATCCACGTTGCCCAGGAGTAACCCGATGGGCGGCATGATGATATCCTCCACCAGTGAATTCACGATCTTGGTGAAGGCCGCGCCAATGATGACCGCGACAGCCAGGTCGATGACGTTGCCGCGCATCACGAAATCGCGGAAACCCTTGAGCATAGAAAGGACCTTGGGTTAGGGACTCGGGACTGGGATAAACCGGGGCACGCTCAGCGGCATCCTAAGAAAAGAGCCGTTTGAGAATACACCAAAACCCGAAGGGAGTCACTCATGCTCAAAGCGGCAGCGGTATTAGTTGCGGGGCTCAGCGCGATGGGCGGCTGGGCGGTGGTTACGGTGCAGGACCTCCCAGCGTATTTCGTCGCAGGTCGTCCGTACACGATCGAGTTCAAGATCCGCCAGCATGGGCGTAATCTCCTCAACGATCTCAAGCCCGAGCTGATCGTCAGCACGTCGGGACCGCGGCTCGGCGGGATGCTCGGTGGCGCCAACGAGCAGCGCATCCCGGCCCAACCCCGTTCGGCGGGCACTTACGCGGTGACGTTCACTGCTCCCGCTACCGGACCGCTCTACCTGACCATCAAGAGCAGTTTTGGCGCCAGCAATTTGCGGCTCTATCCCGCGCCAGTGATCGTGGCCGGGGCCCAGGCGCCGGCGCTTCCCGCTGCCGACCGCGGGCGGGCGTTGTTCGTTGCCAAGGGATGCAACGCGTGTCACACGAATGCGGACCTGGTCGATCGCCCGGACAATCAGCAGGTCAATGTTGGACCTGAGCTGGGCGGCCATCGGCTGGCGCGCGACTATGTCATTCAGAAAATGAAAAGTCCGGCGTCGGAGAAAATGCCGGACCTTGGACTGAGCGATGCGGAGATTGGTGCAATCGCGACATTTCTGACGGCTGACAGAACGGCCGTGACTGGTAGATAAGGACTCGGGATCTGGGATTAGGGATTAGGGAAACCCTAATCCCTTATCCCTGATCCCTTATCCCGCGCCTCACTTCCCCCGCGTCGGGAAGGTCTTCAGAATCCCGCTGATCGCTTCCTGGATCCGCATCTCGCGCTGCTCGGGACTCGCGTCCTCGTTGATCGTCCCCTCGGCGGTGCCGCGCCAGATCAGGTTCTTCGATTTGGCATCGAAGATGTCGACGATGAGCGTGCCATTGGTGTACGTGTACGCGCGCGTCGTGGACGATCCCATGCCGCCGCCGTACCAGCCGCCGCCGTACCCCATCCCGGTGTAGTATGTGTTGTAGTCGGTCTGCTCGCTCGTGGTCACCGTGAAGTTCACGGCGAAGTCCGGCTCGCCCGTGGCTGCCTGATAGCCTTTGGCCACCAGGTTCTGGTCGATCGCCGCGACGACACGCCGCTCGAGCATTTGGTTGATCCCGCGGCTGTTCTCGGGCGGCGTTGCCCACACGTACGTTCGCAGCGCCGTGAAGTTGGCGCTGGGATCGAAGTCATGGTTATAGCTGAGGCCGCCCGCGCAGCCGCTGACGACCCCCGCGACCATCGCGAGTCCCAGGGCCGCGCGCCACACCTGCCGAGTCTTCATGGTGTCTCCTCCATACAGGTTTAGAACCGCAAACCCCCGGTGATCGCCAACAGGTTCGTGTACGGCTCGCTCCAGGTGTACAGCCAGTGGAAATCGAGCACGAACTTTGCCCGGCCCGAGCCGAAGATCGCGTTAGTGCCCAGCTTGGTGCCGAACTGCCATTCGCTGTAGTCGACGCAGCTGCCGCCGCCGGTGCAGACCTCGCCGTCCCACTGGTAGGCACCGGCGACAAAGTATCCTTCCTGCTGCACGTTGCCCCGTGCCACGACGCGACCACCGCCGAGGCCGCCGCCCAGGACGTTGAACGTGGCGTTGCTGCTGCTGCCCTCTCCGCCCACGGTGTTGTACTCACCCTCGAGGCGAATGCTGTAGTACGCATTGCGGCGCAGCACGAGCGCGGCGCCCGCCTTCCATCCGGTGCCCGCCGTGTAATCGGCGTAGCTGAACACCGGGAACATCGCCCCGCCCGTGATTTGGATGCTCAACGGCTTGGGCGCGGGCGCCGGCTGCATCTGCGCGCGCAAGGCGAAGGGAGCGATCATGAGTATGAAGACGGCGGTGACAACGGACCGATGGCGCATTAACGCATCCCTTTCCGGGGGTTGGTAGGGTGTCCCTGCGCGTGCAGGGCTATGGTCAACGGTGTCAACCTAGAGGCGAGGGGGAACGGCAGCCGTGGGACCTTGGTGCTACGTCTGGCAGCTCTCCATACGGCCGTTTTCCAGGCCCCGCCGCAGCCACGCTTTGCGCTGTTCTGACGAGCCGTGCGTGAACGATTCGGGGCTTACGGTGCCGGTGCCCATCCGCTGCAGCCGATCATCCCCGATCGCGGCCGCCGCGCCCAGCCCTTCCTCTACATCGCCGGCTTCCAGCACCCCTTCGCGGTTCATGTAGTAGCCCCAGACGCCGGCGAAGCAGTCGGCCTGGAGCTCGCGGCGTACCGAGCCGGCGTTGGACGTTCCGAACCGATCGCCGAGCAGCGATTGCACGTGATGGCCGACCTCGTGCGCGAGCACATACGCCTGGGCAAAGTCCCCCGGCGCGCCGAAGCGATTGCGCATTTCTTCATAGAACCCGAGATCGATATAGACCCTGGAATCTCCGGGACAATAGAAGGGACCCGTTGCCGACTGCGCGAAGCCACATGCCGATTGTACCGCATCGCGGAACAGCACGAGCCTGGCATCCTGGTAGCCTTGCCCCCGCTGCTCGAGAATTCTGGACCAGGTACTCTGCGCGGTGTCGAACACGAATGAAACGAAGTCGACGAGGCGCTCTTCTTCCGGCGTCGACGCGACCTCGCCGACCGTGGCGGCTTCGCCGCCCGAAATCAGGCTGAAGAAGTCTTTTTTGAAGATGACGCTGAGCACGAGCAGGATCACGATCCCGCCGATACCGAGGCGGCCCACGCCCAGCCCGCCGAATCCGAACGCGCGTTGCCCGCGGCGGTCCTCGAGGTTCGGGCTCCGATTGCCGATGTTCCAGCGCATGCGCTCACTACCCCGCCGGTTCGTGCGTGATTCTCGCACCTAGAGTCATAATTCCTTGGAGTGGTTGACGTAATGCGGTTGGGTACATACGCTGGGCGAGTCGGCAGCCGTGGGGTTGTCATGATGGCACAAGGTTGGGCGGGAGCACTGCTGCTCACCACGACGGCGGTCGTTACGATCGCCCTACCGTCGCACGCGCAACGCGCTGGCGACGGTTTTTTGTTTCAGCAGCCACACGGCTCCTGGACATTGCGCGGAGGATTCGCGCGTCCGATGGCGCATAGCGACGTGTTCACATTCGTCACGGATGAGCTCACGCTGGACCGGTCCGATTTCGGGTCACCCACGTTCGGCATGAGCCTTGGTTTCCGGCTGTCGGATCGGAACGAGCTGATGTTCGACTTCACATATGCGAGCGTCACCCGGAGCTCAGAGTTCCGTGACTGGGTGGATCAAAACGATCTGCCCATTCAGCAGAAAACGTCGCTGCGCCGGATTCCGGTTACGGTCGGCCTGCGGCATTACCTCACCGCTCCAGGCCGCGCGATCGGACAGTTTGCGTGGATTCCGGCGCGACGCGCGCTTTACGTCGCCGCCGGCGTCGGCATGATGGAGTACAAATTCCACCAGAGCGGCGACTTCATCGACTTCAATACGCTCAATGTCTTCGACGATGAGTTTGTGTCGCAGGGGTGGACACCGACGGTGCATGCCGCCGCCGGACTCGACCTGACGCTCGGCAACTTCACCATGCTCAACATCGAAGCGCGCTATGTGTGGGCGCACGGCTCGATGGGCGCGGATTTCGTCGGCTTCGGTTGGATGGATCTTTCAGGACCCTCGGTCACCGCGGGTCTCACGTTCAGGCTGTTCTGAGGAGCGCGCGTATGCGTACTCGGCTTCTATTCGCACTCGTGACGCTCGCCGGCGTCGGAACCGCTGCGGCACCGGCGCAGGCGCCCACGGTGGACTCGCGCTGGCTGGCGTATCTGGGATGCTGGCGCTCGATCGAGATCGGTCGTGAAGCGATCGTCTGCCTCGTGCCGGCGGCCGAAACGTCGGCGATCGATCTCGTCACCATAGATAGCGGCCGCGTCGTCGCGGCCGAGCAGATCGCCGCCACGGGGCAGCGGACTGAGACGGCAGGCGCTGACTGCAGCGGCTGGCAGCGCGCGCAGTGGTCGGAGGTCAGCGATCGTGTATACCTGTCGTCCGAGGAGACGTGCCCGGGCGGGGGCACGCGACGCGGCACGGGGCTGATCGCTTTGACGCACGAAGGCCATCTGCTCTACATCCAGGGCAACACGGTCGCGGCGAAGACTGGGGTTCGAGTGCAACGCTACCGCGAAGGACCCGCCGTCGATCTGCCGAGTGAGGTTAAGGACGCGCTCACCCGTCTCGGGGCCGAGGTTACGGCCACGGCGCGTGCGCGCGCGGCAGGGGCGGCTCCGCTCACCATTGACGATCTTGCCGAGGCGTCGCGTGCGCTGAATGTCGAAGTGCTGCAGGCGTGGCTGATCGCGCGGGGAGAGGCGTTCAACCTCGATGCCAAACGGCTCATTGCGCTTGCCGAGGCAGGTGTCCCCCCGCGAATCACCGACCTGATGATCGCGCTGTCCAACCCGGGTGTCTTTGTCGTCGACGCGAGCGCTCGGCAGGCGCGCCGGACCTTCGTCACGACGGAAACCGCAGTGGATGGTCCCGTCTATATCGGAGCTCCCGTCTATAGTGGTTCGTGCTACGGGTTCACCGGTTTCGTGGGATCGTACGACATCTTTCCCTTCTCATCGGCGTACTGCGATGGGTACGCGTTCGCGTACCCGTACCCCTACGGCTGGTTTCCCGTCACGATCCTGTACACGGGTGGAAGCATTGGTGGGAGC
>DASTDR010000704.1:0-4163 GCA_035710265.1 Gemmatimonadales bacterium
TGCGCGAAGCGGCGCGCCGCCTCGTGGGGACCGAAGTCATCGTCACGGGCCACCCCCTGAAATGGGACATGGTGCCCTACGACGTGCAGCTGATCGGCGGCATCGTCCTGCATCAGGGGAGAATCGCCGAAATGGCGACCGGCGAGGGGAAGACGCTCGTCGCCACACTGCCGCTGTACCTCAACGCGCTGGCCGGACGCGGCACGCACCTCGTCACGGTCAACAATTACCTGGCCCGGCGCGACTCGCAGTGGATGGGCCACCTCTTCAAATGGCTCGGCCTGACCGTCGGTTGCATCGACGATTCGCAGCCCGGCAGCCCGGAGCGTCGCGCCGCGTATCTCTGTGACATCACCTACGGCACCAACAACGAGGTCGGCTTCGATTACCTGCGCGACAACATGGTGGGCAGTCTGGAGCACCGGGTGCAGCGGGGTCACGTCTATGCGATCATCGACGAGGTCGATTCGATCCTGATTGACGAGGCGCGCACGCCGCTCATCATCTCGGGCGCCGTGGGCGCCGAGTCCGATGAGAAGTACGCGCTCTACAACGCCCAGGTCGTGCAGCTCGTTCGCAAGCAGACGGCCATCGCCAACGATCTGATCGCGAAAGCCGAGCCGCTGCTCGCATCTCCCGACACGAGCTACGATGGCGCCAAGCTGCTGTACAAGGCGCAGCTGGGCATGCCCAAGAACAAGAAGCTGCTCAAGCTGCTGAACGAGCAGGGCGTCAAGCAGCAGGTGCAGCGCGTAGAGCTCGACCGCCTCGCCGATCGCAAGCTGCCCGCGCGCGATCAGAAGATGCGGGACATCGAGGACGATCTCTATTTCGTCATGGACGAGCGTGGCCGCTCCGTGCACCTGACCGACAAAGGCGTCGAAACGATGTCGCCGCAGGATCCGACGCTGTTCGTGGTCCCCGACATCTCGAGCGCGGTCCACGAGCTGGAGCACGACAGCGAGCTCACCCCGACCGAGAAAATCGAGCGCCGCCGGGTGGTGGAGGCCGAGTACGCGGCCAAGAGCGAGTCGCTGCACATCATCCACAAGCTGCTGCAGGCGCACGCGCTCTATGAGAAAGACGTGGAATACGTGGTGCAGGACGGCCAGGTCTTCATCGTCGACGAGTTCACCGGCCGCCTGATGCCGGGCCGCCGCTGGTCCGACGGGCTGCACCAGGCGGTGGAAGCGAAGGAAGGCGTGGCGGTGCGCGAGGAGACACAGACCCTCGCGACCATCACGATCCAGAACTACTTCCGCATGTACGAAAAGATCGCCGGCATGACGGGCACGGCGGAAACGGAAGAGACCGAGTTCCACCAGATCTACAAGCTCGACGTGTCGGTGATCCCGACGAACCGGCCCGTCCGCCGGGTCGACAAGCACGACCTCGTCTACAAGACCCGCAAAGAGAAGTACGACGCGATCATCGAAGAGGTCGAGCGCCAGCACAAGCGCGGTCTTCCGATCCTGGTCGGCACCACCAACGTCGAGGTCTCGGAGACGCTGTCGCGCCTGCTGAAACGCCGCGGCCTGAAGCACGAAGTATTGAACGCCAAGTACCACCAGCGCGAAGCCGAGATCGTGGCCCAGGCGGGCCAGCCCGGCGCGATCACGATCGCCACGAATATGGCGGGCCGCGGCACGGACATTAAGCTGGGCCCCGGCGTCAAAAAGTGTCAGATCTGCGGGATCAAATCGCGCGAAGCGCCGTTCGGCCAGATGGTCGAGAAGCCCGACTTCACGCCCGAGCAGCTGACCGAGCATAAGTGCAACGAGGATCCGCCGTGCGGGCTCGTGATCATCGGAACGGAGCGCCACGAGGCGCGCCGCATCGACCGCCAGCTGCGCGGACGGTCCGGGCGCCAGGGCGACCCCGGGCAGAGCATTTTCTACCTGTCGCTCGAAGACGATCTCATGCGGCTGTTCGGCTCAGACCGGATCGCCCGCATCATGGACCGCACGGGGTCGGAAGAAGGCGAAGTCATCACGCACCCGTGGGTGACCGCCGCGATCGGCCAGGCGCAGAAACGTGTCGAGCTGCAGAACTTCCAGGCCCGCAAGCGGCTGCTGCAGTTCGACGACGTCATGAACCAGCAGCGCGAGGTGATCTACTCGCAGCGCCTGTACGCGCTCGAGGGCGGCGAAGAGCTCAAGGCCGAAGCGCTGCGCATGATCGACAGCGCGCTCGAGCGGCATGCCGACGGTCTCATCGCGGAATACGACGACCCGGCCCAGTGGGACCGCGCGCTGATCGAGACCGAGTTCCTCCAGAAGTTCCTGATCTCGGTGCCGGATGTGACCGATCCGCGCAAAATCCGGAGCCGTGACGAGCTGGTACGCGCGGCGCACCAGGCCGGCCGCGAGGCATTCCAGAAGAAGCTCGATTACCTCCACGACATCGAGTCGAAGACCGGAATTCCGAAGCTTGCCGAGCAGGCGCTCGCGCAAATCACGATCGGCGTGGTGGACGACAAGTGGCGCGACCACCTGTACGATCTCGATCAGCTCCGCGAGGGCATCTACTATCGCGCGTGGGGACAGAAGGACCCGCTCGTCGAGTACAAGCAGGAAGCCTTCGAAATGTTCAAAGGGCTGATGCACGACCTGCACCTGACGTTCACGGAGCGCTGGCTCAAGTTGCAGATCGAGGTGGGACCACCACCGCCGCCGCCCGGGATGCAGCGTGGGGGGCCAGGGGGCCCGGGCCGTCCAGTCACCGGTCCGGCCGGGGGACTCCCCGGCGGGCCGCGGCGTCAATCATCGGTCGTCGCGTCGAAAGCCGCGGCGGACGGCCTGGTCTCGGACGCCGAGCCGCTACCGCCTTCCGTGCATCGTGGGGCTCGGGCAGGGGGTCCTGCGAGCGGGGTGGCCGAGCCGGCGTTTGCTGCGAATCCGTACGCCGGCGTCGGCCGAAACGACCCCTGTCCCTGCGGCAGTGGCAAGAAGTTCAAGAAATGCCACGGAGCCGCCGGATAAGACTAGTGCGGCGTCAGGACCGATGTGCCTGACGCGTCCTGCTCGATAACGTAGCGCGCGACATTTCGTCCGAGCTCTTGTCCCGCCACGATGTCAAACCGGTAGTGAATGCCGCCGTACATCCGCGACAACCCAGCTTCAGCGACCATCGCCTCGACCTGCGCGCGTTTGTCCGGAAAGAACGTGCTGAGCACTTCACCCGCGGATGCCGAGACACAGCTGTGACCCGAGGGATACGAAGGATGGTTGGGCCGTCCAACCGCTGCGGTTGTCGTGATCCCGGGATCCGCCTGCCACGGGCGAATGTACCAGTAGGTCATCTTCGCATCCCAGCAGCCGATGAGCGCATCAGCCATGGTCGTGCTGATGACCGCATACACATGAGTCGCCTCGCGCTCGGATAACCCGCGCTGCTTGATCTCGTTCGTCGCGAACTGAATCCAGAACCCCGAGGCCGTCGGGGTGCCGGCGTTGAGTGCCCAGAACGCCGCGGTCTGGATCTGCGCCGCGGTGCGGCCATCGGATAACGCGCGGATTTCCTGCAGGTCGGCAGTGAACGCGGCCGAGCCGACGGCGGGAGGCAGTCCAGGACGGAATTGGCTCGCCGATGTCAGGAACCAGGGTTGGGCGCCCGGCAAGTTTCCGCCGGCGACCGTCGCCGGATTGGTGTTGCTGATCCACAGGCCCGGACCAGTCGGAATCGTGCCGGGGAACGGCTGGCTGAACCTGTCGTTCTGTGCCCGCGTTACGATCTGGGCACCGACGGCACGGCCAATCGCCTCGCCCGCCGTAAACGCTGGGTGTATCCCCCCGGGGACGGCATGGGCCTGTGCAGCGACCATGTCTTCGATCGCCTGCGCGCGGTTGGGAAACAGGAAGCTCAAGACCACCGCCGATGCGCCCGCAACAGCGCCACGGTCAGTCTCGAGCCGCGCCCGGCCGCCGCGTCCAAGCCCCGAACCGGACCCCGTGGCCCCTTCGTCCGTCCCGCCGGCTGCTGCCTCAGCTTCCTGCAACGACAGATACTGTGCGACACTCACCAACGCCAACGGACGCGCGGCATTCGTAGGCGCCGTGTTCGCCTGAGCGATCGCCGTGATGGCGAGGTCGAGCCAGTCGGAACTCCCCAGTCCCGCGCTGGCGGGAACGCCAGCGCGGGATGCAGTGATGGTTGCATCGGTC
>DASTDR010000705.1:0-3727 GCA_035710265.1 Gemmatimonadales bacterium
TCAGCCCGCGGCGTTCATGCGCCGACGGATCCTCGAGAAGGTCGGGTGGCTCTACCCCGCCTGGTGCCACGATCACGATCTGTGGCTCCGGATCGCGCGCGCTGGAGGGGTCTTCGACCGGATTTCCGCTCGCCTCGCAGTGGACCGCTTGCGGCTGGACAATCTCGGCCGCGTCGCCGAAATCGTCGTCCCCGGCAAGATCGGTCTCACCAAACGATTCTTTGCAGAGCCGGCGCTGCCCCGTGAGGTCCGGCGACTTCGGCGTCGGGCCATGAGCAGCGCCTATCTGCGCGCGCTCGATTACCTGCGAGGCGATCACCCTCGACACTGGTTGTGGGCCGTGAGCCTCGTGACACGGGCGGTTCTCGCGGATCCCAGGAATATTCGCGCGATCAGCAAGCGCGCGCTCGGACCGGCCCGCGCGCGCGGGTCCAGGGTGGCTGCAGCGCTCTGGTCGCTAGTGCGCGCCATCGGTCGAGTCCTGGTCCGGGTGGCGGCGTTCCCCTGGAAGCTGTCTCGGCGCGTCTCGGGGTGGATTGTCGATCGCGCATTCACGCGGGCGAATCGACAGCTGGAACTGAAAGTCGAGCGGGCTCGCAGGCGCATGGAGCAACGACAGGACAAGATCGCGGTGGCACTGACGCAGCTTCGGCACGACCAGAAGACGAGACTGCGCGCCCTCAGGCAGGCGGTCCTGGACGGGCTACAACCCCTTGCCGAGCGGATCGATCGCCTTGCCGCTGACATTCCCCAACTGGCAAACGGCATCGAGCAGGATCACAGCGGGATCCGGGGCGCGTTCGACGAACTGCATCAACACGAGGAGAAACTCGACGCCGTCGAGCGGGCGGTTCCGAAGGCGCTGCGCCCGGTGGCCACCCGGATCGACCGGATTGGGGCGGACATTCTGCAGTTGGCGGAGAGCCTCGGGCAGGATCGCAGCCGGGTCCAGGAAGCGCTGGAGTCGCTGCGGCACCAGCACGAGGTGAGGCTGCAAGCCATCGAGCAGGCGGTTCCTACCGCGCTGCAGCCGCTCACGACACGAATCGATCGGATGGCGGCCGAGGCGCTGGAGCTGGCAGACGGCGTCGAGCGGGACCGTCAGGAGATCCGGGACGCGCTGAAGTCGCTGCAACACCTGGAGGCGGCACGAGAGCGGCCTGCCACCTTGTCCGATGCCTTCCATGACGTCTACGGCACACCGCCGACTCTTCGCCGGATCCCGGGATGGCACACCTACTGGGGCATCCAGGAGGAACCAGATCCCCTTCTGCGAAGCCGTGTCGAGCTGTGGTCCTCTTTGAAGAGACCTGTGGTCATGCGCTGGCTGGGCGATCTGCTGGTCACGATCCGGCCGGGCAACGAATTGTCGCGGGTCCTCTTTCTGACGGGGAACTTCGAGCCGAACGAGTTGATGTGGCTCACTCAGACGCTCACTGAAGGCATGACGATGCTGGACATTGGAGCGCACGTGGGGATGTACTCTCTGATCGCCTCCAAGCTGGTGGGCGACTCTGGCGTCGTGGTGGCCATGGAGCCGAGCACGCGGGAGTTTCAGCAACTGAGCGTTCACATGGCGCTCAACGACCTCAGGAACGTCCGCTGCGTCCACGCTGCGGCCAGCGATGCCTCTGGTGAAGCCACGCTGAAGGTTGCCTCTGAATGGAATAGCGGGCACAACACCTTCGGTGAGTTCTTCGTCGATTCGGTCGAGAAGACGGGCGAGGAACGCGTCCGGACGCGAACGGTGGACGAGGTCGTGATCGACCAGCAGCTCCAGCGTGTGGACGTCATCAAAATCGACGTCGAGGGGCACGAGGTGAAGGTCCTGGCCGGCGCCGCCGAGACGCTCGCGCGCTTCCGGCCCACGCTGCTGATCGAGGTGTTCGAGGAAACGCTGCGGCGGCAAGGCGCGTCCGCCACGGCCGTCCTCGCCTTCCTGGAGCGTCAGGGTTACCGGCTGCAGGAGTTCTCGGACACGACGGGTGAGCTCGTTCCACTCCAGCGATCGCTGGGCAACGAGAGCAGGAACCTCGTTGCGCTGCCCGAGTGACGTGCGACTGTGGAGGGCCTGACCAGCAGCGCACCGGTCATCGATCTGGTGTCAGCCTTCACGCCGGATTCTCCCTTCGTGTTGGTCGACATCGGGTGTTCAGGAGGGATCAACCCGCTGTGGCGATCGTTCGGCTCCCGCCTGCGCGCGCTGGGGATCGACCCGTCACTGGCTGAAGTGGAGCGGTTGACGAGCGCCGAAACACACCCCGGCGTCCGTTACCTCGCGGCGTTGGCCGGCCTCCCGCCGGACCACGCCTTCGTGCGTCAGAAGCAGGGCCGGGGGCCGTTCTCGCGGATCCCGTGGAACCGGCTGAGCACGGCGCGGTCGCTCGAGATCATGAAGTCCGCGCGGGAGCTCTCCTCGTCGGAGAAAGCGGCAGCCAACCTCTGGGACCCGACGAAACAGTCGAACGACGTGGTCGTCGTGCCCGATTACCTCCGCGAGAACGGCATGTCCAGCGTCGACTTCGTGAAGATCGACGTCGACGGGGCGGACTTCGACATCCTGAACTCGTTCGATTCCGCCCTCGACGAGCTGGGCATCCTGGGTCTCGGGATCGAGGTCAATTACTTCGGCTCTGACCTGGACACCGACCACACGTTTCACAACGTCGATCGGTTCATGAAGGCGCGCGGGTTCGAGCTGTTCGGCTTGACGGTTCGTCGATATTCGGTCGCCGCGCTCCCGGCCCGCTACGTCTGGCACCTTCCGTCCGCCACCGAGTTCGGGCGCCCCCTGCAGGGGGACGCCTTCTACGCCCGCGACCTCGCCAGCGGGGACTACGACGCATTCGCGGCGCGGCTGTCTGCCGAGAAGCTCCTCAATCTGGTGTGTCTCTTTGCGGCTGCCAACCTGCCCGACTGCGCAGCCGAAGTGGCGTTGCGCTTTCGAAGCAGGCTGGACGCCTATGACGTGGACCGCATCCTCGATGCACTCGCGGCACAAGCCCAGAGACGGTCGGGGCAGCCCTTGAGCTATCGGGAGTACCTCGATCGATTTGAAGCTCACGACGACATGTTCTTCGCCCCCGAGCCGGGATCGCCGCCGCCCATCCCGAACGCGACGGTCGTCCCTCTGCCGAACCTGTTCGACATCCGATCTCGCGACACGACGGGTGAGTCCACGGTCGTCGCGGAGGATCCGTTCGAGCTGATCACGCCCGCCCGGCAGTGGAGCTATGCCGTCTCGATGGTGACGAGGCAGGACGTTTCTGCCGCGGATCGGTCAGCGTGCGTCGTGATCTCGGCCAGCGTTCTCGTCCGCTCCGGCTGTCTCGGCGTGGGCTGGTTGTTTCACGACAGAGACGAGTTCCTGTTCGAACGGTACCTCGACGAAGGCACCAACCGGACCATCGTGCTGCGCGTGCCGGTGACGGCCGTTCCGGGGCGACTGATGTTTCGCAACGCCGGGGCGACGGGTCCGTCGCGGTTCGTTCTTCGCGATGTGCACGCTCGACTCGAGACCGCGCCGCTCTACGGGGTGTCAGTCGAACCGCGAGTCGGGGAAAGCGACACCGGCACGGCTGGCGCTACCTCGGGCGCATTCGACGACGGTGAGGCGATCACGATCAACGCGGCGCGGCTCGGTTTTCTCAGCAGGCTCGGGATCCCTCTGACGAGGAAGCGAGTGCTGGATGCCGGCTGCGGGGTGGGGCACCACACCCCCTTCTAC
>DASTDR010000706.1:0-2060 GCA_035710265.1 Gemmatimonadales bacterium
CCGCAGGGCGAGACGATCAGCTACGACGAGCTCGTCGAGCGCTGGCAGGAGAAGTGAGCCGGATCGCTCTGACCGTTGCATGAGATCGCGGCAGGGCGCGTCACGGCGCGTCCTGCCGCAACTTACCACTGTCCGTCGTCATCGGGAACTTTGAGGCCCGCGCCGCGTCATGGCTCTCGAACTGAAGCATCTGACCAAGCGGGTCGGCGCCGAAACCCATATCCACGAAACCAATCTCGTTCTCGCGGAAAAAGGCTTCAACATTCTCTTGGGCACGACGCTCTCGGGCAAGACGACCTTGATGCAGCTGATGGCCGGCATCGACAAGCCGACCTCGGGCGAGATCTGGTTCAAAGGCGCGAACGTAACCGGCAAGCCGGTGCAGAAGCGCAACGTCGCCATGGTCTATCAGCAGTTCATCAACTACCCGCATTTCACGGTGTACGACAACATCGCCTCGCCGTTGCGAGTCGCCAAGGTGCCGAAGGCCGAAATGCGCGACCGCGTCGCGGAAGTCGCCGCCTTGCTGCAGCTCACGCCATTGCTGAAGCGCATGCCGAGCGAGCTGTCGGGCGGCCAGCAGCAGCGCACGGCGATGGCCCGCGCGCTCGTGAAGGACGCCGACCTCGTCCTGCTCGACGAGCCGCTCGCGAACCTCGACTACAAGCTGCGCGAGGAACTGCGCGACGAGCTGCCGAAGCTCTTCGCCGGCCGTGACTGCACCGTCGTCTACGCCACCACCGAGCCGGGCGAAGCCCTGCTGATGGGCGGCCCTATCGGGCTGTTGCACGAGGGCCGCGTCGTGCAGTACGGATCAACCTCGGAGATCTACCGCAAGCCGGACAGTCTGCTGGCGGCGCAGGTCTTCTCCGACCCGCCGATCAACACGGCGGCGATCACCAAGCGCGGTGACAAGATCGTCATGGCCGGCGGGCTGGAATGGCACGTCGGCAGACGGCTGGCAGCGGTTGCCGACGGGTCCTATACGATCGCGATCAGGCCGCACCACATCCAGCCGCACGCGATCAACGGGCAGGGCGTGCCGATCAGGGGCAGAGTGCTGGTCACCGAGATCTCGGGCTCGGAAAGCGTGATCCATTTCGAGCTCGCCGGCCAGGCCTGGGTCTCCCAGTCCCACGGCGTGCACCGGTTCGAGGTCGGCGAGGACGCGCAGCTCTACGCCGACGTCGGCCGCGCCATGTTCTTCGATCCGTCCGGTAACCTTGTCGCAGGCTGAGGGTCGGGCATGCGATGGCAACGATAACGCTCGACAATCTCCGGCACAGCTACCAGCCCCATCCGGCAACCAATGCCGACTGGGCGCTCAAGCAGCTCGACGTCGAATGGGAGGACGGCGGCGCCTATGCCTTACTCGGGCCGTCGGGCTGCGGCAAGACCACGCTTTTGAACATCATCTCCGGCTTGCTGCGGCCCTCGCACGGACGCGTGCTGTTCGACGGCGAGGACGTCACCGACCTGCCGCCCGACCAGCGCCACATCGCGCAGGTCTTCCAGTTCCCGGTCATCTACGACACGATGACGGTCTACGACAATCTCGCCTTTCCGCTGCGCAATCGCGGCGTCGCGGAGGCCGACGTCGATCTTCGGGTCCGGCAGATCGCGGCGCTGCTGGAGCTGACCCCCACCCTGAGCCACCGCGCCGCGGGCCTGACCGCCGACGGCAAGCAGAAGATCTCGCTCGGCCGCGGCCTCGTGCGCTCCGACGTCAATGTCATCATGTTCGACGAGCCGCTCACCGTCATCGACCCGCATCTGAAATGGCTGCTGCGCTCCAAGCTCAAGGAGCTGCACCACGAGCTCAAGCGGACGATGATCTACGTCACGCACGACCAGACCGAGGCGCTCACCTTTGCCGACCGGGTCGTGGTGATGGATCTGGGCGAGGTGGTGCAGATCGGCACCCCGGTGGAGCTGTTCGAAGCGCCCGCGCACACCTTCGTCGGCCACTTCATCGGCTCGCCGGGCATGAACATCCTGCCCTGCGAGCTTGCCAACGGCGGCCCGACGATCGCCGGCCAGCCGATCGCGACCGCCAACGG
>DASTDR010000707.1:0-6099 GCA_035710265.1 Gemmatimonadales bacterium
CGTGGACGGGGCGCTGACGCAGGCCGACGAGCAGCGGGTCCGCGTGCACGTGGAGGACTGCGAGGCGTGCCGCCGTCAGGTGGAAGGGATGCAGCAGGTACGGGAGGTGACCATGTCTTCACGGTTCAGGGTGCCCGCCGACGATCAGTGGTCCGAGGCGCCCAGCGGCGCGGCGAGCTGGCTGGCGTTCGGCCTGGGCTGGACGTTCCTGATCGTGTGGGCGTCGATCGTGGGCGGCTTCGCGCTCTGGCAGTTCTGGACGTCGGAGGGTCCGATCGGCGCCAAGCTGCTGGCCTTCGCGCCAGCCTCAGGCGTCGCGCTACTGTTCCTCTCGGTGCTCATCGACCGCCTCAAGGCGATGCGGACCGATCCCTACAGGAGGGTGCAGAAGTGATCGTCGTGACGAGCAGCGGGATTGCGGGCAAGCGTGTCGTGCGGACGCTGGGGCTCGTGCGCGGGAACTCGGTCCGGGCGCGTCACATCGGACGCGACATCATGGCCGGCCTGCGGAACATCGTCGGCGGCGAGGTCTCCGAGTACACGAAGCTCCTGGCCGAGTCACGGGAACAGTCGCTCGATCGCATGGTGGAAGAGGCGCGTGGCCTTGGTGCCAATGCCATCCTGGACGTGCGCTTCACGACGTCGATGGTGATGCAGGGCGCCGCCGAGCTGGTGGCGTACGGGACGGCAGTCGTCGTCGAGGGCGCGAAGGACTGATTCACCCTATCTCTTGAGCCCGAGAGTCCAGTTCTGCACGATGGTGATCGGCGGGACGTCGGTTTCCTCGGCAAGGACGTTCATCAGGAAACGTTGGCCGTCTGGCGCGACGGCGTACTGCTGCTTGGGTTGATCGACGCCGGCAAGGCGTGTCCGAAAAAGCGGCATCGGTTTGCCCGTGCCCAACTTGCGCCCTGCCGCCGAGCCGATCGAGACGACCATCAGCGTGTCATCCGGTGCAACGTAGAACAGCTCCGTTCCGTCGCGCCGCCAGCGTGGCTGGCTGCCACCGAGCGTTGACACAAGCTGACTGCCGGCCGGCCTCGGAAAGGCTTGGACATAGATTTCGCCTCGCCCTGATCGGTTCGACCGAAAGGCGATCCACTGCCCGTCGGGAGAGAACTGGCCATCGTCTTCGAGAAACGGGGTTTGCACGACAGGAAACGGCATCCGATCGCCTGTCAGCGGCAACGCCCAGAGGTCGCCGTCCGTTTTTGGATCCTGATTGCTGTAAAGGAGCGTACGGCCGTCTCGAGACCAGTCGGCGGGCCATATGCTATTCGAACTGGATGCAAACAAGAGTCGCTCGTCGCCCGACCCATCGGAAGGCTTCTCGAAGATCCGGATGGACCCCGGGGCGAATGAGACGAACGCGAGACGGCTGCCGTCAGGGGCCCAGACCGGCCGGTTTTCCGAGCTCGTGTTGAACGTAAACCGGCTCCAGACGTTCGCCGCGGCCTCCAGCAGCCATACATCGACATTCCCTTCGACGCCTCGGCCGATGGCGACGCGCTGGCCATCGGGCGCAAGCTCGGGGCTTGCGAAAGGGCCTGCGTCCACCGGCCCCATCGTGCCGACAACCTTGCCGCCGCGATCGAACCATGTGAGCTGCCGTCCGGATGCCGAGCCCCCGCGATGGGCGAGCAGGCCGTTGGACGAGACTGAAAAGGCACCGCGACGACCGGAAATCGAATTCACCGCAGGCGCAACGGGCATTGGCTCGCCCGCGACTGTTCCGCTGGACGCATCGAACGGCACCGCCGTCAACAAGCCCTGCTGCACGTACAGCAAGTAACCGGGCGGGGCATACGACACCGCCGTATCGATTGTGAGAATCCGACGGACTTCAGGCGTGTCGAGCGCACCGAGATACAGGCCGTTGCGGTCACTGCCTCCCGTCCAACGCATGAAGAACAGGAACTGCCGCCCATCTGGCAGGAACTCCGGAAACCTGGGACTCCCAAATTCGGTGCCGGGCACCAGTGTGGCGACACCACCGGTGGCGGGCACGCGCATCAGCTTCGTGGTCGTAAGCCTTTCATACGCGGCAAACAGGATCGTGCCGTCTGAGCTCCAACTCCCCCCGAGAGCGATGGGCGCGTCTGCGAGTTCTATCGGTTGCCCGCCACCCAGATTGAGGCGCTTCAGTTTCCCGTGAGCAAAGAAGCCGATCGACCGGCTGTCAGGAGCCCAGAACGGAAAGCTGGCCCCCTCGGTCCCGGCAAGCGGCTGCGCCTGGGCCTGGTCGAGCGGCCGGATCCAGAGCTGTTGCTGACCGCTCACGTTTGCAATGAACACAAGCTGCCGGCCGTCTGGCGACAGCGCGAACGAAACCGAGTCGAACGTTGGCGATGGCGTGACGATTTCGAAGCGGCTGATCGCGGCCTCGGGTACCCCACGGCCAAAGTACAACGCGGCAAGGCCGGAGAGCACGACAGCCGTGAGCAACGCGGCGACGGCCACCACTCTCCATCGCACTCCCGCTCGAGCAGCGGCCGGTGCGACGGGTTCGGCGATCGCCTCGTCAATCTCGAGGCGCGCGTCCGCGATGTCCGACAGACGTCGCCTGTGATCCTTTTCGAGGCAGCGCCGCAGTAACCTCCGGATCGCCTGTGGTGTCGTCGAAGGCAGGCGGTCGAAGTCGGGCCCGCGCTCGATGATGGCTGCGAGCACGTCGGCGACATCCTGTCCCGGGAACGCTCGCGTGCCGGTGAGCATCTCGTACAGCACGCAGCCGAAGGCCCAGATGTCGGTGCGGCGGCCCACCGGTTTCCCGCGCGCCTGCTCCGGCGACATGTAGGCAGCCGTGCCCAGGATCGTGCCCATCCGCGTGCCCGCCGACAGCACCGGCGAGTGCGTCAGGTGGTCTCCACCCGCGCTGCCCGTTTCACCTGTCCAGAGCTTCGCGAGCCCGAAGTCGAGCACCTTGATGACGCCCGCCGGCGTGATCTTGATGTTGCCCGGCTTGAGGTCGCGATGGACGATGCCCTTCTCGTGCGCCGCTTCGAGCGCATCGGCAATCTGTTTCCCGTACTCGAGCGCCTCGGGGGTCGGCAGTGGGCCCCGCGAGATCCGATCGGCGAGCGTGTCACCCTCGACGAGCGCCAACACGAGTGCCTTGACCGCTTGCCCCGAGCTTGTCGAGGGGTCGCTCTCCTCGATGCCGTGAATCGCGCCGATGTTGGGATGGTCCAGGCTGGCAAGCACGCGCGCCTCCCGCCCGAAACGTGCGATGCGGTCGGGATCGTTGGCGAATTCCGGCGTCAACACTTTGATGGCGACGTCGCGTCCCAGCCTGGTGTCGCGGGCGCGGTACACCTCGCCCATGCCGCCCGCGCCGATTCGTTCCCGCAGCCGGTACGCGCCGAACTGACGGCCGGTCAGATCGGCGCCGACCTCCTGGCCCATTGCCCCGGCCACGGCTGATGGTGTGAGGCCGTCGAGCACCGTCGGCGAGGTCGGCTGGTCGAGCAGCGCCTGCACCTCGCGCCGTAGCCCCTCATCGCTCCCGCAGGCCTCCGCGAGGAACGCCGCACGCGCGCCTTGCGGGCGCGCCTGAGCCGCGTCGTACAACGCCGACACGTGCTTCCACCGCTCAGGCGTCATGTCGTTTCGAACCTGACAGCTCGCGCGCCAACCAGGCCTTGGCCAACCGTTGGTCGCGCATCACCGTGTCGGGCGACACCTTCAGCGCAACTGCTGCTTCCTCCACCGTCAAACCGCCGAAAAAACGCAGCTCGATGACCTGACTGCGCCGCTCGTCCATCCTGGCCAGCGCGTCGAGCGCCTCGTCCAGCGCCTCGAGATCGGGAGACGCATTGCCCGTCACGAGCAGCCCGTCGTGCAAAGTCACTCTGTCGGCGCCGCCGCCCCGCTTCTGATACCGCTTCGCGCGAGCCGCGTCCACGAGGATCCGCCGCATCAGGCGCGCGACCATCGCCAGGAAATGCGCCCGGTCCTGCCAATCGACGTGTTGGGCGTCCACCAGACGCAGGTACGCCTCGTTCACCAGCGCGGTGGCCTGGAGGGTGTGACCCACCCGTTCCCCGGCCATACAGCGCTGCGCGATCCGGTGCAGCTCCCGTTCGACGACCGGAACGAGGCGCGCGAGCGCCGCGTCGTCTCCAGCCCGCCACGCCAGCAGCAGGTCCGTTACATCGGGACGAGGTCCAGCAATGGGCGAATTCTACGCCGTTTCCGCCCTTTTCTAACGTTCGGCTCCGTTTCCCGCCTCCGTGAGCGAGGAGGGAGACGACATGCCAAACACGACGTGCACCCTGGCCCTGGGAATCATGGTGATGGCTGCGCCGGCCGATCCGACGAGCGTCCGCGTGCGCACCGAGGATCCGGTCCTGGCCTCGTGGATTCGAGACGCGACCGGTCAGTCCACGACCTTTCGACGCCTCGTCGAGACGATCGCTGCCACCGATGGCGTGGTGTATGTGGTGCGCGATCGATGTCGCCCGCCCCTCCGCGCGTGTCTGGCGCTCGCGATGACGGTCGCAGGCCCCAACAGAATCCTGCGGGTGATCGTGGACGACCGGAAGACGGACTCGGGCGCGGTCGAGTCCATTGCTCACGAGCTCCAGCATGCACTCGAGGTCCTCCACCATCGCGATGTCACCAGCGGCGCCGCGATGTACGGCCTCTTCGAGCGAATCGGCAAGCGGCGGGAGCATTCGTTCGAGACGGACGCAGCCATCGAGGTGGAAGAGGCTGTGCGCTCCGAGCTGGGAAAGCACACGAGTAGCTGCCCGTGACCGGAGCGCGTCCAGCCTGTTCTGCTACTTGAGCGGCACTGCTGGGAGGCGCTCGAGTGTACGGGTCGTTAGATCGAGCATCACGCCCACCGATTCGAGCGCGGTGACACCGAGGATCGGCTCGACGTATTCAGGACCGAAGATGATCCGGCCCGCCGTCACTTCGCCCATGAACTCGATTTGCGCCAGGCCAAACGGATACTCGTGCACCGTCCCGTCGGCCAACTCGCATGCTGTTCTCCCAACGGGCTGGATCCCTGCCTCAACCAGCCGAAAGGCCGGCGCCATCGAGTCGGTGGCACCCGTGTCGACGAGGAACCGACCCTCAAACCCCGCGGCCGGCGCACCGGGAACACGTACGGACACGGTGACGTACATCAGTCCCATGGTATTTCTCCTGGGCCTGTCCTTGCGGAGTCCATGCCACTCCTGCGCGGCACGAGATTCCTGGATTGTGTCGTGATCCTCACCCCGGCGTTGCAGAACCTGCGTACCTGCAACGCGCGTCTCGCGGGAAGAACTTCGTACGCGAACGCTTGAGAGCCTTTTGCCCATTTCGTCCGTCATTTCGCCGAGCCGCGGTCGCGCCCGAGACCGTTGCTCTTGTGGCGGCGGCGAAGTCTCCGAGTACTCGAACTGATCGGACCTCCGCCTCCTCGCGGTAGAATTCCGTCGCGTCCACCATCTCGCAAGGAGCGACGTATGGCTCTGAGATTCCTCACTGCATCGCTGGCTGCCGGCCTTCTGATCACCACGCCCGCCGCCGCCCAGACCTCCGTCGCCGACTGGACCGCCACGCTCGCCAACGATCTGCGCGTCGTGACCGGCGTCACGTACCTGCGAGCCAGCAACTGGGAGTCGACGCTCGACGTCTACACGCCGCGGGCGCCCGGGCCGCATCCCACCGTGATCCAGATCCACGGAGGCGGGTGGGTAGCCGGCAGCCGCGAAGGGACGCTCCTGCGCGCGCTGCCGTACCTCGAGATGGGCTTTGCGGTCGTCAACATCTCGTACCGGCTCGGTCCGGTGGCCGAGGCGCCGGCCGCCGTGGAGGATACGCTGTGCGCGGTCCGCTGGGTCGTGCGAAACGCCAAGGAGTACGGCTTCGACCCGAGCCGCATCGTCGCCACCGGCTACTCCGCCGGCGGACATCTCGCGCTGGCGGCGGGAATCATCCCCGCCTCTGCCGGGCTGGATCGGCGATGCCCGGGCCAGGAGCCGATTCGGGTGGCCGCCGTCGTGAACTGGTACGGGATTACCGACGTTGCCGACCTCATCGAGGGGCCGAACACGCGGTCCTACGCCGTCGAGTGGATGGGCAGCGCGCCGAATCGCGCGGAGA
>DASTDR010000708.1:0-2332 GCA_035710265.1 Gemmatimonadales bacterium
CCCGCCAGGCGGTGGGAGAGAGCCGCCTCGTCCGAACAACGGGTCTGAGAGACCCTCGGGGCTATACGTCAGCTTGAAGTCGAACAAGCCCTTGAGATCGGTCTTGTCCACGATCGTGCGTCCCAATTGTTGCTGCAACAAGCCGACCAGATTGGCAAGCGGCATTGCCGTTGCCTGAAGTGTCATTCCGGTCAGGGAGGACGACATCATTACCGAGCCCCGTGGACGCGGACTCCCCGGGTCGAAGGGGAAGCCACGCCCGCCCGGAGGCGGCGGTGGAGGGGCAGGGGGGGCGGCCGCCGTCGACGTTGAATCGCACGGACGCGGTGGACCTGCAGCAAGGAAAGGCAGCGGCGTCTGATCGTCGGACGGCTTGATCTTCGGCCCATCTTTCGCAACAACCAGGTTGTAGATCGGAAGCTCCCGCGTTTCCATGTGCGCCTTCAGTCGAAACCGGTCTTCCAGCATCGACTGCACCATCAGTTGCAATTGCTCTCGGGGAATCGCTCCACCGCTGCAGTCTGCCCTCGCCTGGACGTCGTAGCGATCCGACTCCATCCAGCCTGGTCCGCCGATGATCTGCAGTTGCCCCGACAGCGACGTGTTGCTGGCGCGCTGATACGCGGTTTGCAGCAGCATCCGCAGGGTCGCGCTGGTCATGACGAACCGGTCACCCTGCGCGCCGCCTCCGATCCGTATCGGCCCGCTGCCCATCGGCTGGCTCGGCTTGACGGAAACGACCTCAAACGACGGCTTCTGCTCCGTCTGCGATGCCAGTGGGACGGCGGCTAGAATGAGCGCCGCAGCGAGCATCACAGCCGATCTGAATTTCTTCATTCACGTAGATTCCTCCCAGCCTATAGACCGGCGCAAGCGGATTTTGGCTGGCACGAGCCTACGGATCCGCGCCGCGTGACTTCAATACACGAAAACCTGGATAACTCGCCGCGAGCAGCAGCAGCGCGTAAAGCCTGCTCCTGGTGTCGGCGGCGACGGCCCCCGCGAGAAACGCCAGCGAGCGCCTTCACACTCGCGTGATCCCAACGATGTTCGTAAGCGGGCTCCGAACCGTTTATAGGGTTGGAGGATCGCTCGGGGGGAATTTTGTCGAGGTGCCACTGGAGCGGAAACACGAGCGGCCCCAGGGAGTGTCAGTCATGAACGTGGCGCTATCCCTGTCGGGGGGAGGGTTCCGGGCGACGCTGTTCCATCTCGGCGTCATCGGCTACCTGCGACGAGTGGGCATTCTGGACCGGGTCGTGGCTGTCTGCGGCGTGTCCGGCGGCGCGATTATCGGCGCTCATCTGGTGCACAACTGGGAACACTATACGGGTTCCGAAGACGCATTCACGAAAGCCGCGCGTGAGGTCATCCGTCTGACGCAACGGGATGTGCGGGGCCGAATCCTGAGGCGGCTCCCCTGGGGACTCTTTCTGAAACCCATCCCGCTGCTGAAGATCTCACGGTGCGGGATGTTCGAGCGCGAGCTGACCCGGTTCTTCGACGGCGAGCTACTCAGCAGTGCCGTACGAAACAATGGACACAATCGTCCAGAGCTCTTCATCCTGGCTACTGACCTTGCCACTGGCCAGTCGTGCTCGTTCAGTGCACGTGGGTTTTCGCGCGACGGTGCCGACAACGCACCGACGATGGAAACCAACGTGCTGAAAACGGCGACAGCGGTTGCCACCTCGGCATCGTTCCCTGGATTCTTCCCGCCCCAGGTCGTAACGCCGGAATCGCTCGGGATCACGCGAGAGGCGTGGGGTGCCCAGCAGGAGAGTTACCTGACGGATGGTGGCGTGTTCGACAACCTCGGTGTACGGAAGCTCCAAAGTCTGCGTCAGCGGTTGAGCGTCGACGTCGAAATCCTCAGCGATGCTGGAGCGACCCTGGAGCCTCGCCCCGGACGGTTTTCGGGTCTCGTCCGGACGGCTCTGCGAGCTGTCGACATCCTCAGCAACCGGGTCCAGACGCTCGAATACGAGCGCGTGAATCGGCAGGATGCAGCCGTGTCGTTCGCGTACGCACACGCGCCGGGCGGCCTGCCAGGCGAACCTGCGGTCCCGCTCCAGCGTGCCGAGCTCAACGGTACGGGGACACCGGCCTTGATTCCGATCCGAATCAAGGACCCGGTGAGGGTGGACCACGCACCGGGCCCCTCGATCCAGGCGGTTCTTCAACGCGTCAGGACGGACTTGGACCGGTTTTCCGACACGGAAATCAGATGGTTGGTCAGGCACGGTGGTTCGGTCGCACGACAGGCCATCGAGCACCGCGAAGCAGTGCTGACCGATATCGACCTCAACCGAGGCAAACAGGCTCCGTGGGA
>DASTDR010000709.1:0-10172 GCA_035710265.1 Gemmatimonadales bacterium
GCCAGGGCCTCGACAGCAGCTTCATCAGCACAATCAGGCGTGGCGATTACACGGTGCCGGTGTGGGTCCAGGATACGACGGTCATTCCGCGCGATGTGCCGATGTCGTTGAAGACCTTCACCGACACGCTGCGGCTGGTGAATCCCGCCCGCAGCACGGTGGCCGGGATCTACATCCTCACCTACGAGCCGCAGATCACTCCCGATCCGTTCCAGCGCGACGCCGATCGCGCCGCGGCGCGCGGCTGGCCGGTGCATCGCATGCAGGCCGATCACATCCCCGAGCGCACCAACCCAGCCGGTCTGGTCACCCTACTCGAGCGCGTCGTTCAGTAAGGAAGCGCAGATGACGCTCATCCGTTTCAAGGCCTCGCCGAACCAGGATGTTGATCTCGCAAAGACCTATGACGCGATTGTCGTAGGCTCGGGCGCCGCCGGCGGCATGGCGGCGCACGTCCTCACGTCGCAGGGGATGACGGTGCTGCTGCTCGAGGCGGGGAAGCGCATCCCGATCAATGAAGAGCTGCGGTCGATGCAATGGCCGTACGATCATCCTCGCCGCGGGGACGCGCCGCCCGGATATCACGCGATCAATTTCAACGAGTACAACGTCCGGCCGCCGCCCTATGGCAAGGGCTCGGCGTTCCGGCACGTGTTCTCGTACGTGGGCGGCTGGGGCGGCTCCGACTACGTCAAGAACATCCTGGTCGATGAGAAGGACCATCCATACACCGGGACCAAGTACGCGTGGGTGCGCGCGCGGCTGCTCGGCGGCAAGACCAACATCTGGGGCCGGCTCGCGCTGCGCCTCTCCGATTACGACTTCAAGGGCAGGTCGCACGACGGCTACGGCGAAGACTGGCCGATTTCGTATGCGGACGTCGCGCCGTACTACGATAAGGTCGATCTGTATCTGGGCATTTCGGGGCACAAGGAAAACCTGCCGCATCTGCCCGACAGCCTGTTCCAACGCCCCAGCAAGCTGACCCCGGGCGAGGTAAAGCTGCGCGGGACGCTCAAGGGGATGGGCCGGACACTCACGCCGTACCGCGCGGGCGTGACGACCGACGGCGTGAAGCACAACAAGTACCGCAGCAAATGCTTCGGCCGCGGCGCCTGCAGCCGCCGGCCGGGCGGGTGCGACATCCACGCGGCGTTCGATTCACCGACGGGACTCATTTATCCGGCGATGGACACGGGCCATCTCACGCTCCGCACCAATGCGATCGCGCACGAGGTGCTCGTCGATCCGAACACGGGCAAAGCACGCGGCGTGTCGTTCGTCGATGCGGAGAACAAGCGCACGTACGAAGCCAAGGCCAAGGCCGTCGTCCTGGCGGCCTCCACGCTGGAAAGTGCCCGGTTGATGTTGTTGTCGAAGTCGAGACAGCATCCCAACGGGATCGGGAATTCGAGCGGCCACGTCGGCCACAACTTCTGCGAGCACGTGATGGGACCCGGCGCGACCGGGCTCGTGAAAGAGCTCGTGGGCCGGGAGCCCGCGCTCGAGGACGGCCGCCCGGGCGGATTCTACGTGCCGCGCTTCCGCAATCTTCGGGACAAACAACCGGGGTTCATCCGGGGGTATGGATTCGAAGGCGGCGGGGGGTTCTCAATTTTTCCGTCCGGGGCGTGGGATGTGCCGGGCTTCGGCGGGCAGTTCAAGAAATCGGTGCGCGAGCACGCGGGCGCGTTCATCAGCATGGGCGGCTTCGGCGAAGTGCTGGCGCGCTACGAGAACTACGTCGATCTCGATCCTGCAGTACAGGACGCCTGGGGCATTCCGGCGCTGCGCTTTCATTACGAGTTCGGCGACAACGAGAAGAAGATGTGCGAGGACATGGCGACGACCGCCAGGGAAATGTTCGAAGCCGCGGGCATCGAAGTCGTCGGCGTGAACAAGACGATTCTCACCGAAGGATGGTCGATTCACGAGCTGGGCACTGCGCGCATGGGGACGGATCCCAAGACGTCCGTCCTGAACCAGTTCCAACAGTCGCACGATGTGAAGAATTTGTTCGTCGTGGACGGCTCGAGTCACGTGAGCGCGTCGTGCCAAAATCCCACCTGGACCATCATGGCGCTGGCGTGGCGCTCGTGCGAGCACCTGGCCGACGAATTCAAGCGGGGGAACCTATGACGATCTCTCGGCGTGACGTGTTGAAGGCCGCCGCGGCCGTGGTGGCCGTGCCCGCCATGCTCCCCGGCTGCGGGCCCCGAACCCCGAGCCCCAAGTTCTTCACGGCCGAAGAATTCGCACTCGTAGACGAGCTCAGCGACATGATCATTCCGACCGATGCGCAGTCAGGAGGCGCCCGCGCCGCAGGCGTGGCTGCGTACATCGATGGGCAGATGGCCGAGTCGTTTGAGAAGGAGCCGCCGCAGCGCTGGCGCGAGGGACTCAAGGCGGTCGAGGCGCTCTCGCAGGAGCTCAACGGCAACGGCTTCATCGCGGCGACGCCCGCCCAGCGCCTGGCGGTGTTGACGCGCATGGCGGCAGGGGAGTCCGACCCCAAAACGCCGGCGGAGCGGTTCTTCAAGGAAATCAAAGGCGCCACGATCGGGGCGTATTACACCTCCAAGATCGGCATCCACGACGACCAGCGGTACAAGGGCAACGTGGTTCAGCCGGGGGAGTACGCTGGTCTCGACCCCACCTGATGAAGGCGGGCCCCCCCCGCTGCTCGAGACGGCCCGCCTGACGCTGGTGCCGGCGGACCCCGGTCAACTCCTGGTGCTGTACGACGAGTCGGACGGGCCCCCCCCGGTGACCATCGCCGGCTACCCGCTGGCCGCCGAGCTGCGCACCTTCTACGCCAGCGTCCGGTCGCAGGTCTCGCCAAAGTGGCTCGCCGGGCTGCGGAACGCCTCCGGTCCGGACCCGTGGGAGCATGGGTTCTTCATCATTGAGCGCGCCCGAGGAGAGGTCATCGGCACGGCGGGCTTCAAGGGGCCGCCCGATGCGGACGGCATGGTCGAAATCGCCTACGGCGTGGTCCCGTCAGTCGAGGGGCGGGGCTACGCGACCGAAGCGGCTGGCGCGCTGGTGCGATTCGCGGGCGACGACGCGAGGGTCCGGCTGATCCGCGCCCATACGTTGCCCGAGTTGAACGCCTCCACGCGCGTCCTCCGGAAATGCGGCTTTGTGCACATCGGGGAAGTCGTGGATTCTGAGGACGGTCCAGTCTGGCGGTGGGAACGGGCCGCGCACCATATTGGAACCCCATGAGAGCAGCGATGGTGGCCGGGACCGGCCAGGCGGTGTTCGTGCCGGGTGAGTGGCGCTCGCTGGCAAGTTGTCTTGGTCTCTCGCCCCGTGAATGTGGCATCGTGCGCGCGGTGTTCGACGGTGACTCCGAGAAGCGCACCGCCGAGCGGTTGGGGCTGTCACCGCACACCGTGCATACGTATCTCTGGCGCATTTACCGCAAGCTCCACGTGCAGAGTCGAGAAGAATTGTTGGTCCGCGTCTTCGCCGAATTCAGAACACTCCCGAAAAAATCCAGTAGCGGTCGCAAGCGTTCCGAGAGCCGGCCGCGACTCTTGTAGCATGAACAGGTGACCCGGATTAGGGGGTCTGGCAGTTCTTCAGGGCAGCGGTATATGGTTGGATTCGTTACCACATTTTCATGATTTTTCACGGGGAGCCGTCCCTATGCGCCATCTCAGGTCCATAGTGATCTCCGGCTGGCTATGTGCCAGCCTGGCTCTCGTTGTGCCTGCCACCGCCCCCGCTCAAGCCTCCGCTGATCGTGTTGCGCTGCTCATTCGTACCGATGACATCGGCATGAGCCACAGCGTCAACATGGCAATGCAGAAGCTCGTGTCGACCGGCATGGCCGTGTCGGTGTCGGTGATGTTCGCGTGTCCGTGGTATCAGGAGGCCGTCGAAATCCTGAAGCAGCATCCGAATGCGTCTGTAGGGATTCACCTAGTGCTGAACTCGGAATGGAAGAATTATCGATGGGGACCGGTCGCCGGCGCCGCCGCCGTTCCGACGCTGGTCGATGAGAACGGGTACTTCTTTCCGGCAGCAGATGCGCTCCGCCAACACAATCCCAACGTCACCGAAGTCGAGAAAGAGCTCCGCGCGCAGATCGAGCGTGCGCTGCGCTCGGGCGTGAAGATCGACTACGTCGATTATCACATGGGGACGGCAGTGATGTGGCCCGATTTCCAGGCCGTGACGGAGCGGCTCGCGCAGGAGTACGGACTCGGCATGTCGCATTACTTCGGCGAGACGGAAGAGTCGCCGCAGTATGGCGCCGCGCCGGCCCACAAGATGGACAGTCTCCAGGTGCTGATCGACCGGATGAAGCCCGGGCTCAACATGGTCATCACCCACGTCGGTATCGATGACGCGGAGCTCGGCGCGTTGCTCGATATGAACACGTCCAATCCGCTCCCGGACATGAGCAAGAATCGTCAGGGAGAACTGACTGCTTTGACCTCGCCGCGGTTCGCTGCGGCGCTCAAGGCGCGCAACGTCGTGTTGTTGACCTACCGTGATGTGATCGCGAAGGAAGGCCTGAAGTCCATGCGCAGACCCGTTGGATGAGGAGGCTGGGTTCCATGGGAAAGAATCTCATTCGTTTGGTCGCCGCAGTGGGGTTGGGCGTGCTGCTCTCCCTGACGGCGTACGGCACCGCGTTGGCCCAAGCGCAGGAAACGCAGGTTTCCGGCACCGTGACGTCGGTCACCGGTGAGCGGCTCGCGGGTGTAACCGTCCAGGTGCGCGGCACTGATAATCGCACCACGACGGATGCAAACGGGCGCTACTCCCTGACCGTACCGAGCGACGGCGTGCTCTTGTTCAATTTGATTGGGTTCAAGGGCGCGGCGCGGACCGTGGCGGGACGCGAGACGATCGACGTCTCGCTCGATGCCGCAGTCGCCGTGCTCGATCCGGTGATCGTGACCGGCTACACGAGCCAGAAACGGGCCGACATTACCGGCGCGGTGAGCAGCGTCAGTATGGAAGGCACGGCTCAGACCCAGACCTCGACCAGCGTGCTGCAGCGGCTCGACGGCCGCGTGCCCGGCGTACAGGTCGAGAATTCGGGCTCACCCGGCTCGCGCACCACGGTGCGCATCCGCGGCGTCAGCTCGTTCCAGAACAACGACCCGCTGTACATCGTCGACGGCACGCCCGTTCAGGACACGTACCTCAACTGGATGAATCCAAACGAAATCGCCTCCATCCAGGTCCTGAAGGACGCTTCGGCCGCGTCGATTTACGGCGCGCGCGCGAACAACGGCGTCGTGATCATCGAGACGAAGAAGGGCCGGCCGGGCCAGCGTCAGGTGACGCTCGACTTGCGGACCGGCGTCGCCACGCCCACGAGGGGCTATGACGACATCCTGATCACGAACTCGATGGATTACTTCCAGGTCATGAAGACGTCGTACGAGAACGCCGGGCTCGCGGTCCCGCGGCACATTTATGGCGACCCGAACAACCCGACGATTCCCGCCTATATCTGGCCGAATAACGGCGTCGGGCAGAGCTGCGCGGCGCCGGGTCCGACCTGCGGACTCGTGGTCGACCCCTCGACGTATGCGATGACGTCCAATGGCGAATTCTTGATCATGCCGGGCAGCGCCGGTACGAACTGGTGGAAGGCGGTGTTCGGGGCGGGGCAGTATAGGGACGCGAACCTCGCGCTCTCGGGCGGCAGTGACGAGAACGCCTACCACGTGTCGTTCAACTACCTCGACCAGGAAGGCACCGCGGTATTCAACCGCCTCCGTCGCGGCGGCGCGCGGGTCAACACCACGTTCAATCTCGGCAAGGTGCGCGTCGGCGAGAACATCGCGGTCTCCCGCGACCAGAGCTACGGCGGCCTGGATGACGGCGCGCTCGGCGAGAACAACATCGTCGGGAAGAACATCTTCCAGCAGCCGGTCGTGCCGATCTACGACATCGCCGGCTACTACGCTTCCGGCAAGGCCCTCGGCTTGAGCAACCTGACCAACCCGCTCAAGATCGCCGAGACCGGCCAGCACAACATCAGTACCAACGACCGTATCTTCGGGAACGTGTTCGCCGGGTTCGATGCAAGCAGGTCCATTTCGCTGAATACGCGGTTCGGGTTCAATCTGGGGCAGGGCTCGTTCAAGGGCTTCACCGCCGCGACGCCGGAAAACTCGGAAGTCACGGCGATCGACGCGATCAACGAGAACTACAACCTGTTCACGGAGTGGACCTGGAGTAACACGCTCAACTACTCCAAGATCATGAACTCGCACAACCTGACCGTGCTGCTCGGGCAGGAAGCGAACTACTCGCAGAGCCGCTTCGAGCAAGGCAGCTGCTCGAACCTGCTGAACACCGGCGTCGATTCCCGCTACATCCAGGACGCGCTGTGCGATCCCACCACCAAGAACGTGACCAGCTCGGGCTTCAAGGCCTCCCTGCTCTCGTTCTTCGGCAAGGCGGACTACAATTTCGGCGACCGGTACTATGCGAGTTTGACCGTACGGCGCGACGGCTCGTCCCGTCTCGGGCCCGAGAACCGCTGGGGCACGTTCCCGGCGATCGGCCTGGGCTGGCGCCTGTCGCGTGAAGGGTTCCTCCAGAATTCCGGTTTCTCCAACGTGATGCTGCGGTTCGGCTATGGCGTGACCGGCAACCAGCAGATTCCGGCCGGCCGGACGAATGCGCAATTCGGCGGCGACCGCGGTGACACGTTCTACGGCATCGACGGCTCAGGCGGGAACATCCAGCCCGGGTACAAGACCACGGCGCTCGGCAACCCGGACCTCAAGTGGGAAGAGCAGCACTCGGTCAACGTCGGGCTCGACCTCGAGTTCCTGCAGGGCCGCGCCACCGCGACCGTCGACATCTACGACCGCAAGACCAACAACCTGCTGTTCGACCCGCGGCAGCCGGCCACCGCCGGATCCGCGGCGCCGCCGATCGTCAACATCGGCAAGATGGATAACAAGGGCATCGACTTCTCGCTCGGCTACCGCGGCCAGGTGGGCGGCGGCACGCTGTGGAGCGTGACGTTCAACGGCAGCCACTACAAGAACAAGATCGTCCAGATCGACGGCGTGCAGAACTCGTTCCAGGGGCCGATTGCGATCCGCGAGCAGAATCCGGTGATCAACATGCTCAACGAGCCGATCGGGTCCTTCTACGGCCTCGTCGCCGAGGGCTACTACATGGATTCGGCCGACGCAGCGCCGTACTTCTCGAGCGGCGCGCGCCCGGGCCGGATCAAGTTCAGAGACGTGAACGGCGACGGGCAGATCAGCGCCGCCGACCGCGACATCATCGGCAGCCCCCATCCCGATTTCACCGCCGGGCTCGACCTGTCGGTGCGGAGAGGGCAGTGGGAGGTGAGCGCGACGCTGTTCGGGACGTTCGGCAACGAGATCTTCAACTCGCAGAAGTACTGGTACGTCTTCCGGTACTTCGACACGAACGTCGCGTCCGATCTGCTGTCGAACTCCGTGGTGCTGAACGCCCAGAACCAGGTGACGAACCCGGGCGCCAAGTATCCGCGCGTCGACGGCAGCGACGTGTTCAGCCGGCAGTTCTCGAGCTACTGGGTCGAGGACGGCTCGTACGTGCGGTTGCGCACGCTGCAGATCGGGTACAACCTGCCGCCGGCGCTGATCAAGTGGATTCCGGCCGCGCGGGTGTACCTGCAGGGCGAAAACCTGTTCACTATTTCCGGCTATTCGGGGCTCGATCCGTCACTGCCTGCGGCCAGTGTCTTCCGGGACGCGGCGCAGCAGCTCGACATCCGCGATCAGTTCCGCGGTGTGGACCAGGGTTCGTATCCGAGCAGCCGGGTGATCACGATCGGTATCTCGACCACATTCTAAGCCGTCGTCTTTCACGAGGGACGCGAGAGAATGAAAACACTTCTAAGATCCAAACTGGTGATCGCGGCCGCGGTGTTGACGACGCTGGGAGCGATCACGTTTGCGTGCAGCGATTTCCTGGACCAGCCCGCCCAGGGAACGGTGGATGAGGTGACGCTGGCCACGAAGACCGGCGTCGAGGGATCCCTCATCGCCGCCTACCGCTCGCTCGACTGCAGCAGCAGCTCGGCGGGCTCGTGGGGTTGCGCCGCAAGTAACTGGGTGTGGGGTAGCGTGCCGAGCGGAGACGCCTATAAGGGCTCCAACCTCGGCGATCAGCAGCCCATCAACAGTATCGAGACCTACTTCTGGAACATCAGCGAGTCGGACGACTACATCAACCAGAAGTGGGCGCAGGTCTTCGAGGGCGTGTCACGCTCCAACGCGACCATTCGGCTGCTCGACAAGATCATCGCCGAAAAGCCGAACGAGCTGACACGGGAAGAGCAGCTTGGCATCCGGGGTGAAGCGACGTTCCTCCGGGCGCACTACCACTTCGAAGCCTACCGGATGTGGGGCAGCAATTCAGAGGGGGGCGTCGGCGGTATTCCCTACTATCGGGAAGCCGACCTCGACTTCCGCAAGACGAACGTCGGCACGGATGCGCTGGCCGAGATCATCGCCGATCTGAATTTGGCGATCACGGTGCTGGACTCGCTGGGCAGCGCTCCTCGCAATGGTGATAAGGGTCGCGCAACGGTGTGGACGGCACGGGCCTACAAGGGCAAGGTGCTGGCGTATGCGGCGGCCATCACACCCGCGCGGTGGAATGACGTGAAGGCGGTGCTGGACTCGGTCGTCAGCTCCAACGTGTATTCCCTGGAAACGACGTTCAACAAAGTCCATACCGGAATCCCGGCTCAGCGCAACGGGCCCGAAACGATCTTCGCGTTCCAGGCTACGGTGCGGGACGGTGAGCCAAGCGGGTGGAACTCGAACTGGGGCGAGCGGCTGAACTTCCCCCATTCCGGCAGCCACTTTGGCTGCTGCGGTTTCCATCAAGCCTCGTTCAACCTGATCAATTTCTTCCGGGTCGATGCCGCCGGGCTGCCCCTCGCCTACACGGACCCCACGTGGAACAGCCCGCCGCTGCAGCCCCAGGGTTCGCTGCCGCCGTCCGATACCGCCACGGTGAACCCGTTGCCGTGGAAAGGACAGAACTTCTGGGCAGGTAACCTTCGCCCGGTCGATCCCCGAGTTGACTGGACGGTAGGTCGGGATGCGGTTCCCTATAAGGACTGGGGTCTCCACAACCGCTCGTGGATCCGCGACGCGTCGTACAGCGGTCCGTACAGCGGGAAGAAGCCGATCCATGAGTCGTCCTCACAGGCCACCAGCGAGAACAACGTGGGCTGGCAGGCGACGCAGACCAACAACGTCAACGTGCACATCCTGCGCTACGCGGACGTGCTGCTGCTGCTTGCCGAGGCCGAAGTCGAGCTCAACAACCTGACTCGCTCTGCCCAGCTCGTGAACATGTTGCGCGCGCGGGCAGCGGCCGGGGCGCAGGGTTGCGGAACCAGCTCGCTCCCGGATGTGGTCGCCGCATACCCGACCTGTGCATCCAATCCTGCCATCCAGCCGATGACGATTCCGTTGGCAGCGGTGAGCGCGACGCTGGATACGCTGTACGTGCCGTGGGCGCAGTATCGGATCGGGGAGTATCCAGTCCCGTTCCCGACCCAGGCGCAAGCGCGTCTGGCGGTGCGCATGGAGCGCCGGCTCGAGCTCGCAATGGAAGGCCAGCGGTTCTTCGATCTGCGGCGCTGGGGCGTCGCGGATACGGCGATCACGAACTACCTCGCCACCGAAGAGCCCCGGATTCCGTATCTCAGTCTCGCGCAGGCGTTCGGTTCGCAGTACTCGCGTTATCCGATTCCGACGGTGCAGATCGAGTTGAGCCGCGTCGGAACGGAAGACAGGCTGCAGCAGAATCCGGGTTGGTAGTCTAAGGCCGTCGCAGTAAGAAAGCCTGCAGGGAGTCGCCGGTGTTGGCTACCAACACCGCGCTCCCTGCAGGCGTTTTCACGAGCGCGAGCCCCGCGACGTTTCCCGGCGCGAGAAAGCCGCTCTCGAACGGTGTGACCACGCTGAAGTGCCCGCGGCCGTCGCCCTTCAGCCAGAGTCCGTTCCCGGCGTCCGCCGGCGGCATGTTGGGCTCCGTCTCGTTCAGATTCCCCGCGATGATCGCATCGAGCGCGCCGTCCCCGTCCACGTCGCGCGGGATGATGCCACGAATCGGCGCGAGTTGCGCGTAGTTGAGCAGCGGGATCCAGGCGAATGTGCCGTCGCCGTTGT
>DASTDR010000710.1:0-12528 GCA_035710265.1 Gemmatimonadales bacterium
AGCCGATGTCGTACGCCCAGCCGTCGCCGCCCACGATCCACACGGAGCGGCGCACGAGATTGCCCAGCACCGAGAGCAGCTGTCGCGCGTCTTCGTTCCCCGCCTCCGCGAGCGGCTCGAGCATTGCGCGCACGTCGGCGACTCGGCGGCGCTGCGTTCGGATATCGCGCTCCTCACGCTGCGGCGCGGAAATCAGGGCATCGGCCAGCTCGGCTCCGAGTCGGTCCCGGAGCGCCGTCGTGAGTCGCCGCGCCATCGCCAGCTGGCTGTCGGCGGCGAGGCGCATGCCGAGTCCGAACTCGGCGTTGTCTTCGAACAGCGAGTTCGACCACGCCGGCCCGCGCCCTTCGGAATTCGTGGCCCACGGCGTCGTCGGCAAATTCCCGCCGTAGATGGAGGAGCATCCCGTCGCGTTGGCGACCAGCATCCGATCACCGAACAGGCGCGATAACAGACTGAGATAGGGCGTTTCACCGCAGCCCGCGCAAGCGCCGGAGAATTCGAACGTGGGCTCGAGGAACTGCGTGCCCCGCACCGTCGAGAAATCGACCTGGGCGCGCTCGGTCACCGGGAGCGACTCGAAGAACGCGATATTCTCGCGCGCCCGGCCCAGAATTGGCTCACGGTCCGTCAGGTTGATCGCCTTTCTCATGCCGGCCGCCAGGCCGTCCGGCCGTCCGGCCGTCGTTTCCGCCGGACAGACCTCCACGCACAGTGCACACCCGGTGCAGTCCTCCACGTACACCTGCAGCGTGTAGCGCGTCGTGGGAAAGCCGCGCTCGTCGATCGGCGCCGATGGGAACCCCGGGGGCGCTCCCGCCAGCCGCGCGTCGTCGAACAATGCGGTACGGATCGCGGCGTGCGGACAAATCATGGCGCAGTTGCCGCACTGAATGCATGACGTCGAGTCCCATTCCGCGACGATGTCGGAGATGTTGCGCTTCTCCCAGCGCGACGTCGCGCTGGGGTACGTGCCGTCGACGGGGAACGCACTGACGGGGAGCGAGTCGCCGCGGCCGGCCAGCATCGGCGCGGTCACGCGCTGCACGAATTCGGGTGCCCTCGCGGGCACGACCGGCAGGAGATCGGCGCCGCTCGTCGCACGCGCCGGCACGCGCACCTGCCGCAGTCGTTCCAGCGTGGCGTCGACCGCCGCCCAGTTCGCGCGCACGACGGCTTCACCCTTCCGGTCGTACGTCTTGCGGATCGCGGCCTTGATCTTCTCGAGGGCCTGTTCGCGCGGCAGCACCCCGGAGATTCCAAAGAAACAGGTCTGCAATACCGTGTTGGTACGGCCGGGGATCCCGGCGGCCCGCGCCACGGCGGTGGCATCGATGACCCAGACGCTGAGCTTCTTGCGGATGATTTCTTCCTGCACCGTCCGGGGCAGCCGGTCCCATGTCTCCTCCGGTCCGTACGGGCTGTTGAGGAGGAACGTCGCGCCCTCCGCCGCGATGCCCAGCACGTCGATCGAATGCACGAACGAGAACTGGTGGCACCCGACGAACTGCGCGCGGTCAATCAGGTACGCGGAGCGGATCGGCTCGCGGCCGAACCGCAGATGGGAGACGGTGCGCGAGCCCGATTTCTTGGAGTCGTAGACGAAGTAGCCCTGCACAAACAGGTCGGCGTCTTCACCGAGGATCTTGCAGCTGTTCTTGTTCGCCCCGACCGTCCCGTCGGCACCCAAGCCGTAGAAGACGGCGCGGAATGTGTCGTCCGGTTCGGTTCGGAACTCGGGATCATACGGCAGACTGGCGTGCCCGACGTCATCGTCGATCCCGACGACGAAGTGATTGCGGGGATGAGGGGATTTCAGCTCGTCCAGAACGGCCTTCACCATGGCGGGCGTGAACTCCTTGGAGGAGAGCCCGTAGCGGCCGCCGATCACCGGCATCACGCGATTCCCTTCCGCCAGCGCCGCCACGACGTCGAGACATAGCGGCTCGGCGAGCGCGCCGCTCTCTTTGGTCCGATCGAGCACCGCGAGCCTTCGCGTCGTCGCCGGAAGCGCCGCGAGGAAATGCCGGACTGAGAAAGGCCGGAACAGACGCACCTGCAGCGCGCCCACGCGCTCGCCTCGGGCACTGAGCCACTCCACCGTTTCGCGCGCGGTCGCGGCGCTCGAGCCCATCAAGACCACAACGCGCTCGGCATCCGCCGCGCCGTAGTACTCGAACAACCGGTATGCGCGACCGGTGCGCTCGGCAAAGCACCGCATCGCCCGTTCGACGATCAGGGGCGTACGCGCGAAGAACGGGTTGGCCGCCTCGCGACTCTGGAAATACACGTCCGGGTTCTGCGCCGTGCCGCGGATGAACGGCGTATCGGGATTCAACGCGCGCGCGCGATGCGCCCGGACCAGATCGGTATCGAGCAGGGCACGCAGGTCATCGTCACTGAGTCCCTCGATCCGGGCCAGCTCGTGCGAGGTGCGGAAGCCGTCGAAGAAGTGCACGAACGGTACCCGCGCCTCGAGCGTCGCCATTTGCGCGATGAGCGCCAGATCATGCGCCTCCTGCACCGAGCCCGAGGCGAGCAGCGCGAATCCCGTGGGTCGTACCGCCATCACGTCCTGGTGGTCGCCGAAAATGCTGAGCGCATGGGCCGCAATCGACCGTGCGGCGACGTGCAGCACGGTGCTGGTGAGCTCGCCGGCGATCTTGTACATGTTCGGGATCATCAGCAGCAGCCCTTGCGACGCCGTGAACGTCGTCCCCAGCGCGCCGGCTTGCAGCGCGCCGTGCAACGCACCAGCCGCGCCGCCCTCGCTCTGCATCTCGACGACCTCGGGCACGGATCCCCAGATGTTGGGCAGCCGTTCGCTGGCCCACTCGTCCGCGAGCTCGGCCATCGCGGAGGAGGGCGTAATCGGGAAGATCGCGCACAGCTCGGTGGTGCGATATGCGACGCTGGCGCACGCTTCGTTGCCGTCGACGATGAGCCGCGTCATCAGACCGCCGCCGGTTCAGGCCGGAGCTGAATCGCGTGCGCTGGGCACTGCTCGAAGCAGACAGCGCAGCCCGTGCAGCGGTCATAATCGAAGGCATAGCGCAGGCCGGGTCCCAGCTTGGTAATCGCACGCTCCGGGCACGCGCCCAGGCAGGCGTCGCACTCGAAGCAATTGCCGCATGAGAGGCAGCGCTTCGCCTCGAGCAGCGCCTCGCGCTCACTGAACCCCAGGACGACCTCACCAAAGTCGTGCCGCCGGCTTTCGAGCGCTGTGCGCGGCTGCCGCGAGGGCGCGACGCTCCGGGCGAACCACAACCGCAGCGCTTCGAATGTCGCCTCACCGCGAATCGCCGGCTTGCGATACGTCGTCCCCCGAAGCCAGGCGTCGATGTGCCGCGCGGCCTTCTTGCCGTGGCCGACCGCCACGGTGACGGTCCGCTCCGCGGGCGGCGGGACGATGTCGCCGCCGGCGAACAGACCGGCGCGCGTCGTCATCATCCGGTCATCGACGATCACGGTTCCATCGGATTCCATGCGCAGGCCGCTGACGCCCCGCAGGAAACCGGTGTCCGCATCCTGACCCACCGCCATGACCACAGCATCGGCCTCGAGTGTCTCGTACTTCCCGGTCCCGCGGGCCTTGCCGTCGGAGCCGATCTCCATGATCTCGACGCGCAGCGCCCCCGCATCCATGGACGTGATGCTGCGCAGCCAGTGGATCTTCACCCCTTCTTCCATCGCTTCATCGGCTTCGAAGCTGTGCGCGGGCATGTGGGCATAGTCGCGCCGGTAGACGATCAACGGCTCGTGTCCCAAACGCAGCGCCGTCCGCGCCGCATCCATGGCGGTGTTCCCGCCGCCGTAGATCGCGACGCGTCGGCCCAGGGTTGGCGGCGGGCCGCGGTCGGCGTCGCGCAGGTAGCTCAGCGCGTCGATCATCCGCACCGCGTCGGTGGCGGGAATGTCGACCCGCTTGGACAAATGCGCCCCGACGGCGACGAATACGGCGTCGAACCCGCCTGCCGACCACTCCCGCTCGAGATCCGCGACGCGGGTGTTGAGCGTGATCGTGACACCCATCCGCTCGATGCGGTCGACTTCACCCGCGAGGACGTCGCGAGGCAACCGGTACGCCGGAATCCCGCAGCGCATCATGCCACCGGCGACTGGCCCGGCATCGCGGATCTCGACCGCGTGGCCGAGACGGCGGAGGTGATAGGCTGCCGAGAGGCCACTGGGCCCGGCTCCGACGATCAGAATCCGCTTGCCCGTGGCCGGTCCCGGCTCCGGGGTCCATCCATTCGTCAAAGCGTGATCGCCGAGAAACCGCTCGACAGCGTGGATGCTGACCGCATCGTCGAGCTGGGTGCGATTACAGGAGGTCTCGCACGGGTGGTAGCACACGCGTCCGTGCACTGCGGGCAGCGGGTTGTCGTCGAGGATTTTGAGCCAGGCCGCGCGATACTGGCCGCTGTGGGCGAGGGTCAGCCACGCCTGGATGTTTTCGCCGGCTGGGCAGGCCGCGTTGCACGGAGGGCGGAGGTCCACGTACTCCGGCCGTTGAATGCGCGACGGTCCCGTGCCGCGCTTCTTTGCAAGGTCCGGGACCGCGGTAAGGTCACGCCGCATCCCTTAACACATCGTAACCATGGCACAGGTCGTATGAACCAGGTGTGAAGGTCTCTTCAGGCGGGCGAGGGTTAGAGGCCTTTCACTTCCTCCACCGCTTCGAGCGCGCTGGCGATCTCGCGCGATAGCGCGCGGGCCTGCTGCGTGGCGCTGGACACATCGGCGAGCGCTGACTCCAAGCCGGACGAGCGGAACCTGATCAGGTCGAGCCGGATGTTCTGGAGCGCGGAACCGGCAGACTCGAGCTGGCGCCGCAGCGTCGCGCGCTGGCTTTCCAGGTGCCGCGCGATCCGTGGATCCGTTTCCCGATCGAGCCGGTGGAGCATCTGAGCGACATGAACAAAACGATCGTCCGCGAGCTTCAAGTAGCCGGGGGGGGAGTCCCGGGTTAGTATCTCCCGCCATGGAAGTCATCATCCAGCGCGACTACGAGGCCATGAGCCGGCTCGCGGCGCAGCTCGTCGCCGAGCTGCTCAATACCAAACCCAACGCCGTGCTCGGCATGGCCACCGGATCGACGCCGCTCGGGCTGTACAAGGAGCTGGTGCGTCTGCATGAACAGGAGCAGCTCGATTTCTCGCGCGTGACCACGTTCAATCTCGACGAGTACGTCGGCCTGAACGTGACCCATCCGCAGAGTTATCATCACTTCATGCACGAGCATTTCTTCAGCCACGTCAACATCCCGCAGCACAACATCAACATCCCGTCCGGCACCACCAGCAACTATCCCGCCTTCTGCGACTGGTACGAGAAGCGGATCGCGGAGTGCGGCGGGATCGATCTGCAAATCCTGGGGATCGGCACCGACGGGCATATCGGGTTCAACGAGCCGACCAGCTCGCTCAGCTCGCGCACCAGGCTCAAGACGCTTTCCAAGCAGACGATCGACGACAACGCGCGGTTCTTCGAGCGCCGTGAGGACGTGCCGGTCTACGCCATCACGATGGGCGTGGGCACGATTCTCGAGGCGCGGAAGCTCGTCCTGGTCGCGAGCGGCAAGTCGAAGGCTACGGCGATCGCGCAGGCCGTCGAAGGGCCGGTCACCAGCATGGTGACCGCGAGCGCGCTGCAGCTGCACCGCGACGCCATCGTGATCGTGGACGAGGCCGCCGCGACGGGGCTGAAAATGCGCGACTACTACGAGTTCATTTACGCCGCCAAACCGGCGGCGCCGAGGTTCGAATGAATACGCTGCTGTTGCTCCTCGCCGTTCAGGCCGCCCCTGTGCTGCAGCAGGATGGCCAGCGCTTCCGGGACCTGAACCGGAACGGCACGCTCGACGTGTATGAGGACTCGCGACGCACGCCTGAGCAGCGTGCCCGTGATCTCGTCGGGCGCATGACGCTCGAAGAAAAAGCCGGCGTGATGATGCACGGCACCGCGCGCAGCGGCGGGCCGATGGGCGGCGTCGGGTTTGGGGCGGGATACGACACGACCCAAAACCGGGCGCTGATCGACAGCGTCAAAGTCAACAGCATGATCACGCGTCTCAATGCCGATCCCGCTACGATCGCCGCGCAGAACAACGTTCTGCAGCGCATCGCCGAAAACACGCGCCTCGGCATTCCGCTGACCATCAGCACCGACCCACGCCATCACTTCCAGTTCGTGGTGGGAGCGGCCACCCAGGCGAACCGGTTCTCGCAGTGGCCCGAAGCGCTCGGGTTCGCCGCCATCGGCGACACGGCACTCATGCGCCGCTTTGGCGACATCGCCCGCCAGGAATACCGCGCGGCCGGAATCCACATGGCGCTTTCACCCCAGGCCGACCTCGCGACCGAGCCGCGCTGGGGGCGGATCGTCGGCACCTTCGGCGAAGACGCGGCCCTCGCGGAACGCCTCGTCCAGGCATACGTCGCCGGTTTTCAGCACGGCACCACCGGAATCGACACCGCCAGCGTGGTCACAGTGGTGAAGCATTGGGTGGGCTACGGCGCGGCGAAGGACGGCTTCGACAGTCACAGCTACTACGGCCGGTTCGCGGTTTTCCCGGGCAACAATCTCGAGTACCATGTGCGTCCATTTCTCGGCGCCTTCAAGGCGAAGGCCGCCGGTCTGATGCCCACCTATTCCATCCTCGAGGGGGCGACATGGGGCGGTCGCCCGATCGAAGCGGTCGGGGCCGGGTACAGCAAGCAGCTGCTCACCGACATGGCGCGGGGGCGGTACGGCTTTCGGGGGATCGTGGTGACCGACTGGTCGGTCACACGGGACTGCAACGAGCGCTGCGTGAACGGCGCCCCGGCGGGGGAGCGCCCGTCGTTCGCCGATCTTGGCATGCCGTGGGGCGTGGAAAGCCTCTCGATGCGCGCGCGATTCGTCAAAGCCGTGCAGGCCGGCGTCGATCAGTTCGGTGGGACCGAGCGCGCCGATATGCTGGTTGAGGCCGTGCGCGCGGGGGAATTGACCGAGGCGCAGCTGGACACGTCGGTCGTGCGCGTGCTCACGCAGAAGTTCGCGCTCGGCCTGTTCGAGAATCCCTACGTCGATCCGGGAGTCGCGACGCGCGTGATCGGAAACGACGCGTTCCAGGCGGCGGCGCTCGACGCGCAGCGGCGCGCGCTCGTCCTGCTCGAGAATACGGGCAAGCTGCTTCCGCTCCGGGGCGCGAAGCGGGTCTATCTGCACGGCGTCGATAGCGCGGCCGCGACGCGGGCAGGCCTCACCGTCGTCACCGAACTGTCACAGGCGGACGTCGCGATCGTGCGGCTGAGCGCCCCGTTCGAGCGCCTGCACCCGCAATACGTCTTCGGCCAGTTTCTGGACGAGGGCAGCCTCGCGTTCAAGGACGGCGATCCGGATTACGAGGCGTTCAAACGGGTGAGCTCGGCGGTGCCCACGATCGCGACGGTCTTCCTCGACCGCCCGGCGATCCTGACCCCGATCAAGCAAGGAGCTCGGGCCGTGCTGGCGAACTTCGGCGTGAGCGATCAGGCGCTGCTCGATGTCGTGACCGGGAAAGCCGGCCCCCAAGGCAACCTGCCGTTCGAATTGCCGTCGTCGATGGAAGCGGTGGCGGCGCAGCAGCCGGACGTGCCCCACGACAGTCGGGCGCCGTTGTATCGCTTCGGCTACGGGCTGAGATACTGATGCTGAAAACGATTGTGGCGGCGAGTGCCGCATGCCTGCTGGTGCAAGCGCCTGCCCGCGAATCGAGCGACTGGGTCCAGCTCTTTAACGGCAAGAATCTCGACGGCTGGGACATCAAGATCACCGGCCACGATCTCAACGACAATTTCGCGAACACCTTCCGCGTCGAAGACGGGCTGCTCAAGGTCCGCTACGACGGTTACCAATCGTTCAACAACCGGTTCGGCCACATCTTCTACCGCGAGCCGTTCTCGCGGTACGTCCTCGCCGTCGAGTATCGCTTTGTCGGCGAGCAGGCGCCCGGCGGACCCGAGTGGGCGCGGCGCAACAGCGGGGTCATGGTCCACTCGCAGGCCGCGAAGACCATGGGAAAGGATCAGGACTTCCCGATCTCGATCGAAGTACAGTTCCTCGGCGGAAACGGGACCGGGGGGGGCCCGCGCTCGACCGCCAACCTCTGTACACCCGGCACCAACGTCGTGATCGGAGGACGGCTGGTCACGGAGCATTGTCTGAATTCCCGTTCCAAGACCTTTGACGGCGAGCAGTGGGTACGCGTCGAGGTGATGGTGCTGGGCGATTCGCTGATCAAGCACATCGTGAACGGCGATACGGTGTTCGAGTATGCGAAGCCGCAGATCGGCGGAGGCGTGGTCAGCAACTTCGATCCGGCGGTGAAGCAGGATGGCAAGCTGCTCACCGCCGGCTACATCGCATTGCAGAGCGAAAGTCACCCCATCGACTTCCGCAAAGTCGAAATCCGCCGTCTGCCCTAAGTCCGCGTGCGCGCCAGCTCGTACAAGTATTCCGCGTACGAGCGCACCGCCCCATCCAATCCCTGGACCTTCGGGTTGGTCGATTCAATCACGTAGTACTCGTCGGGCGCGTGCGCGCCGCTGCCGTGTCCCATCCCGAAGTGGCCCGCGGCGAGCCGCAGCGGCTCACCCGTGAAGACATAGCCCGGCCACGAGCCGGCATTGCGCGGCAGCCGGATCGGATCGATCTGCGAGCGGCGATACACCGCTTCCTGCGCGCGAATCACCAGCGCGTCGAGCGGCGTGCTCGTGGGATCGTACCCGCCGGTCATGTTGACTTCGATGTCGCCATATCCGTGCTTGGCGAGATGCGCCTTGAGGTGCGCGACGGCTTCGTCAGCCCGCATATCGGGCACGAGCCGGAGGTCGAGCTTGGCAATCGCCCGGTACGGCAGGATCGTCTTCCCGCCCGGCCCCGTGTAGCCGCCCACGAGCCCTTCGATGTTGACGGTGGGGCGCGACATCAGCAGCTCGAGCGCTTCCTGCCAGCTCACGTCGCGTACCCAGCGCTGCACGCCGAGGAGGCGCTTGGCGGCGTTCTCATCGAGCCGGCGCGCCGCATCGGCGATCATCGTTTTCTCGGCGGCCGACAGCGGCCGTGCCTTGTCGGCGAACCCTTCGATCGCGGGATCATTACCGTCGGCGGAGACGAGCGTGTTCAAGGCCTGAACCAGATGCCACGCCGGACTGTCGACCCGGGCCTTGTTGCTCGAATGGATGTCTTTCTGCGGTCCGCGGCCCCAGCGCTCGCCGGTCGAGACCAGCTCGACCTCGATCACGCCCTTCGCGCCGAAGGTGATCGTGACCTGGCCGTCGAGTCCCTGCGAGGCCGAGGGCATGAAAATGCCGACCGTCTTCTTCAACGCGTCGAGTACTTCGGGTCGGCGCACGATCTGGGCGAAATGCGGCGAGCCGATCTCTTCCTCGCCTTCGGCGACGAGCACCAGATTCACCGGCAGCTTGCGGTTTGCCCCGCGAATCGCGTGCAGGGCCGCGAGGAACGACGCCTCTGGGCCCTTCTGATTCACGGCCCCGCGCCCCATGATCACCTTGCCAAGCCCCGGCTTGTCGACGAGCGCGGCCTCCCACGGCGGCGACGACCATTCGGCGGGGTCCACCTGCTTCACGTCGTACATGAAATAGACGCCGAGCGTGCGCGGCGCGCCCGCGTCGAGCGTCGCGAAGATCCCGGGCTGGCCGTCGCTCGGAATTTTCGTGACCTGGCCGAACCCGGCATCGCGTAGCATCTGCATCGTCAGCTCGCAGCCTTCGTTCATCCCGCGGTTTTCGGCCGCGATCGAGGGCTGGCGGATCCAGGTCTGGAGCCGGGCGAGGTTGGCGTCGTGCTGGCGCTCGATCTGAGTGAAGACGGGGGCGAGGTCGGACTGTTGCGTCCACGCTACACGCGGCATGCTCAGCGCGGCGGCGGCAGCCGCGGAATTCTCCAAGAATCGACGGCGATCCATTTGAACCTCCGGGTGGTACGGCATTCCGAGACGTGGCGATTACGCCCGACCGCTAGGCCGTTTCGAACCGACAAGTTTCCAGAACTGGCGTTCGCCGATGATCTTCACCACGTGACCGCGCGCCGCGAGGCGCCGGATTTCCATGAGCTTGGTGCCGCCCCCCGCGCCGGCGATCTGCAGCTTGTTGGGGCGCCCGCGCACGAGCACGTCCGTGAGACGCCCGGGCTTGGACTGAATCGTGGCGCCCGCCTTCCGCGCCGCGGCCATCGCCTCACTGCGCGGCCTGCTCAGAAACCCGGTAAACGACACCCGCTTTCCAGCCAGCGTGGGGATGCGGCCGAACTGCGGCGCGGTACGCGCATGGCGCAGCGCCGTGATCAGCTCGCCTGCCGCCTCATACCGACGGCCGCGCGAGCCCAGGCAGCGATGGATCACTTCCTTGAGATGGTCGGTGCACGGCAGGGTACGAACGTCCTTGCTCCGAATGGGGCTCGTGATGTCGCCGCGCAGCAGCATCACCGCGATCAGGCCGACCTGATAGATGTCGTCGCGCTGCTGCCAGCGCCGCACCCTCCCCCACGCGATTTCGTTCGGCACGTTGAAAACATTGAACGCATCGGCGGTCACGCCGCGGCGGCTCAGCTGATGCGTCGCGATCCCGAAGTCGCCGAGCTTGAGCTGCTCGCCTTCGCATACGAACACGTTGAACGGGGTCAGATCCCGGTGCAGCGCTTGCCCCCGGTGCAACGCGTCGAGCACGGCGAGCACCGCCGCGATTTCGCGGCGGACGAAGCGCTCGGGTTGCGGCCCTTTGCGCTCGAGCCAGGTGCCAAGATCGCCATGTTGCGCATATTCCATCGCCAGGCAATAGCGCGGGCTGCCGCCCACCATGACCACGAACCGGTCGAGGATCTTCAGCGCACGCAGCTCGCGGCCCAGCAGCTCGGCGAAATACGCTTCGCGCAGCCAGGGGACCAGCCGCTCGCTGACCTTGATGCAGACCTGCGCCGGCAGGGCGCCACGCGGCTGGGGTGTGGCAAGGTACACCTCGCCGAAGCCGCCCTTGCCGATCAGCCGCTCGAGCTGATAGGTGCGCCCGCTCTCGGTGCTGGCGACGCTGTGCAACACAGGGGCTTCGCGCAGCAATGAAGCCGCCGGCCGCGTCGCGCGTCGCGTGATCCGCTGCGTGGTCCGGGCGCGAGTAGGAGTCGCCATGGGTTTGGACCGGGAATCTAGCCGCCAATGAATAGCATCGCACGCCGACGATTCGCCCGTCAGCATCTGATCGCGCCGAGACTCCGCAGCGCGGTGGAGATCGTGCGCGTACTCGGTGCCGTACAGGCGCAGGATTATCCCAACGCCAAATGGGCGATCGGGCAGCGCAGCAAGGGACTGCGTGACGCCGACATCGAGCAGGCATTTGCGCGCGGCGAGCTCCTGCGCACGCACGTCCTGCGCCCCACCTGGCATTTTGTCCTGCCGGAAGACGTCCGCTGGATGCTCGAGCTGACCGGCCCGCGCCTCAAGGCGTCGCTGGCGTCGTACGACCGCAAGCTCGGACTCGACGCGCCGGCGTTTCGCAAGAGCCGGGCGATTCTCGAACGGGTGCTGCGCGACGGCCAGCAACTCACCCGCACCGAGCTGCGCACGGCGTTCCGGCGCGGGGGCCTCAGGGTTCCCAGCGGGAACCATGCCGGCAATCTGCTGATCCGCGCCGAGCTGGATCGCGTCGTGATCAGCGGTGCGCGGCGAGGAAAACAATTCACCTACGCGTTGTTCGACGAGCGTGTGCCTCCCCCCGCCGCGCCGCCACGCGAGCGCGATGAAGCGCTCGGCGCGCTCGCGAGCCGCTACTTCGCGACCCGGAGCCCCGCCACCGTTCACGATTTCTCCTGGTGGTCGGGCCTGGCCATGGGGGATGCGCGCCGCGCGATCGAGATTGCGGGCCGCGCTCTGGCTCATGAAGTGTTCGATGGTCGGAAGTACCACTCGGCGCGCCACACGCCGCGCGCCGCACGCTCAGTACGCATCGCTCACTTCCTTCCGAACTACGACGAGTACTTCATCGGCTTCAAAGACCGCTCGGCCTTCGCCGAGCGGCTGGGCGGAGTGGCTACGAAAACGCAGCTCGACGCGCTGTGGGGCCATGTCCTGTTCGTGGATGGGCAGATCGTCGGTGGCTGGCGGCGCGCGCCGGATGCATCCGATGTCCTGCTGCGACTGTTGGTTCGGTTGACCGCTGTCGAGCGCGAGCTGGTCCTGCAGGCGGGCCGGCGGTTTGCGAAGTTTCTGGGAATCCCGGTTCATGTCGATTTCGGGCGGAGTCGTTCAATGCCGCCGTGACTCACTACGAGGACATCATGGCACAACAGGACGCGAACCACGATCGACGCATCGATTACATCGAAATGGCCGCGACCGACATCGCGGCGACAAAGCAGTTCTACGGCGAGCTGTTTGGCTGGAAGTTCACCGACTACGGGCCCGAGTCCACGAGCTTTGAAGATGGGCGCCTCGCCGGTGGATTCTACAAAGCGCCCGCGGCAACGCCGGGATCGGTGCTGGTCGTGATC
>DASTDR010000711.1:0-3026 GCA_035710265.1 Gemmatimonadales bacterium
GGAGAAACGGACCAAGGACGGCCGCGACGGTATCGGTGATGAGTGGAAGGCGCGCCCAAGTGGTCCATGAGAGATGGGCGTAGAATCGGAACGGCATGGTGGCAGAATATGAAACCGGAGCGACGCGTCCTAACCAAACGAATGCGTGGAGCGTCCTTCAGGACGCGCGCCGTGGCCGAGCCGGCCCTTTAGGGCACGGTTACCACGACGGCTCCGACGATCTCCCCCAGAAGATCGGGATGATGGTTGGTTGGTATCCCTGCGCTGAAGCGCGGGCTCGGCGAGGGCACGAGCCCTAAAGGGCTCGTCGCGTCCTTCAGGACGCGCGCCGCGAGGCGCGTCAATACGCGCGCGCGTCAGCCTAGAACGCCCAGCAGTTGACTGAAATCGCTCGCGAGCTGACTGCACACGCGCGCGAGATGACAGAATACCCCCGCGCGGGGACTGAAAACGTGCGCGCGACGACCCGAATACGCGCGACGCCTGGTTCAAACCGTGCGCTGAAGCGCCGGCTCGGCGAAGGCACGAGCCCTGAAGGGCTCACCGGGCGTCCTTTAGGACGCGTGAAGTAGCCGAGCCGGTCCCTTCGCTATGCTCAGGGCAGGCTCTTTAGGACGCGGATAACGTCATCTTCGGGATCCTCACTGGTCTGTAACGGTCCAGTAATGATCCCCAAAGTCGGCCGCCATCTCGGAACACCAGGTTCAAGGCGAACCCGTTCTGGAGGCCGCCATGCGGCTCGCCCTGCCCCGCCCCAGCTCGCACATCAACGTCACGCCGATGATCGACGTCATGCTGGTGTTGCTAATCATTTTCATGGTGGTAGTGCCGGTGATTGCATTGCAGGTCGATCTTCCCGTGGCATTCAATCCACAATCGAAGCCTGAAGAGCCGGATGAGATCGTGATGATCATCGACCGCACCGGGACGGTGTCGCTCGAAGTCTCGGGTCGTCAGGTGCCTGGGCTTGCGCTGCGCGAGCAGCTCACGGCGCTCTATGCCGAGCGGACGCGCGACCGGATTCTGTACGTGAAAGCAGATACGCTGCTGCCGTTCGGCGTGCTCGAGCAGGCGATGCTGACGGCGCGGGATGCGGGAGTAAGAGTGGTAGCAGCAGTGACGAACAAAAGGTGGGAGCCGAGTTATTAGCTGACACCCACCCCCTTCGCATACAACGGGAACTCCTCCACCAACTCCCGCACCTGCCCCTTCACCCGCTGCACCGTCGCCTCATCCCGCTTCGTCAGCACCTCATCGACCAGCTCCGCCACGCGCTCCATCTCCTCGACCCCGAAGCCACGAGTGGTCAGGGCCGGCGTGCCGAGCCGGATCCCGCTCGTCACAAACGGACTCTGCGGATCGCCCGGAATCGTGTTCTTGTTCACCGTGATCGCCGCGCGATCGAGCAATAGCTCTGCATCCTTGCCCGTGATGTTCTTCTTGCGCAGATCGACCAGCATCAAATGGCTGTCCGTCCCGCCCGACACGATCGCATAGCCGAGCGAGATCAGCCGGTTCGCGAGCACCTGCGCGTTCTGCACCACGAGCTTGGCGTACAGCTTGAAATCGGGCTGCATCGCCTCGTGCAACGCCACCGCTTTCGCAGCGATCACATGCTCGAGCGGGCCACCCTGGGTCCCCGGGAACACCTGCTTGTCCACCGCCTTCGCGAACTCGGCCTTGCACAGGATCATCCCGCCGCGCGGACCGCGGAGCGTCTTGTGCGTCGTCGTCGTCACGATCTGGGCGTGGGGGACAGGCGACGGGTACACGCCGCCCGCAACGAGGCCGGCGAAGTGCGCCATGTCGACGACGAGAATCGCATCGACCTCGTCCGCGATCGAGCGCAGCGCCGGGAAATCGACGATGCGCGCGTACGCGCTGCCACCGCCGATGATGATCCGCGGCCGCTCCTGCTTCGCCACCGCGCGCACCTGGTCGTAATCGATGCGCCCGGTGTCCTCGCGCACCGTGTACGCCGTCGCCTTGAACAACGTGCCCGAGAAATTCACCGGCGAGCCGTGCGTGAGATGGCCGCCGTGCGGCAGCGCGAGACCGAGCAGCGTGTCGCCGAACTTCGCGACCGCGAGATACGCCGCCATGTTCGCCTGCGCCCCCGAGTGCGGCTGCACATTCGCATGCTCCGCCCCGAACAGCGCCTTGGCGCGATCGATCGCGAGCTGCTCGACCTGGTCCACGATCTCGCACCCGCCGTAATAGCGCTTCCCGGGGAGGCCCTCGGCGTACTTGTTCGTGAGCGCCGTGCCCATCGCCTCGAGCACGGCGTTCGACACGAAGTTCTCGCTCGCGATCAGCTCGAGGCCGTGCTCCTGCCGCGCGACCTCCTGGTTGATGAGGGCGCGAATCTTGGGATCGACGTCCGATAACGGAGCTTGGCGGTTGTCGGTCATCAGTTATCGGTTGTCAGAGGGCTGGACCGACGACTCGATCTTCTCAACCCTCCGAGCATGCCGTCCCCCTTCAAACTCCGTGTCCAACCAGCGCCGCAGAATGTTGATCCCCTGCTCTTCACTCACAAACTGCGCCGGCAACACCAGCAGATTCGAGTTCCCGTGCTGCCGCGACAACTCCGCTACCTGCTCGTTCCATGCCAGCGCCGCGCGTACTCGTGGGAACCGGTTGGCCGTATACGACATGCCCAAACCTGTACCACAAGTGAGCACGCCGCGCTGCACTTCACCGCTGCTCACCGCCCTGGCCACCGGCTTGGCGTAGTCGGGATAATCGTCCGCCGGATCCAGCGCCTTGGGGCCGACGTCGATCGGCTCGTACCCAAGCTTTTTCAGCTCATCCACGAGCCTGTTTTTCAATTTGTAGCCGACGTGATCGGCACCAAGATAGATCTTTTCAGCCATCGAGATCACCCGATGACCGATGACTGATGACCGACGACCGCAGTTCAAACAAAGTTCTGCCTCACTGTCGCAATCGCAGCAATCCGCCGCTCCGCAAGTCGATCGGCAGCGCGGTACGAGGGCATCTTTTCCTCTTTCGCAATATCAAAG
>DASTDR010000712.1:0-2065 GCA_035710265.1 Gemmatimonadales bacterium
CGCCACGAGAACCGATCCTTGACGACAGTCGAGGGAGCGAACGACAGAACGGGAAGATGGAGCGGACGTTCGCCGACTGTCAGTGTTTCGGCGCAGGCCGCAGCCCTAGGCGCGCGGCCATCGTCACGAGGTCAGGAAGCGAGTCGGCTCTCATCTTGCGCATCACCTGGCCTCTGTGTGCCTTCACGGTGATCTCGCTGATGCCGAGTTCGCCACCGACCTGTTTGTTCAACAGCCCGGACACGACCAATGCCATCACCTCGCGTTCGCGCGGCGTGAGTGACGCGTAGCAGTCCCGCAAGGGCCGCATCTCCGAATCCTGACGGAGTGCCGTGCGACTTCGCTCTATAGCACCGCGAATGGCATTCAGCAGTACATCGTCCTTGAACGGCTTCGTCAGGAACTCGGCGGCGCCTGCCTTCATCGCCTGCACGCTCATCGGCACGTCGCCGTGTCCGGTGATGAAGATGATCGGCAGGTCGGTCCGCTCCGCGAGCTGCTGCTGCAACTCGAGGCCGGTGAGCCCAGGCAGCGTCACATCGAGCACCAAGCAGCACGAAACGGTAGCGCGAGGGCGGGAGAGGAATTCCTGTGCGGATGCGTACGTTTCGGGTTGCCAGCCGGCGGTTCTGATCAACAACTCCAGCGATTCGCGCACCGAGACGTCGTCGTCGACGACGAAGACGATGGACATGTCGTCCGGCATCGTTACCTCGATCGATCGGGCGGCGATCGCCGAACTCACAGTATATGGCTCTCGACCGATCTTGCCGATGCTCATCGTCGTCATATCTACCTCATCCGAAGCGCGGCGTTGAGCGCGTCGTGCAGCGCCGCCTCGCTGAACGGCTTGAACAGGCACTCCACTGCGCCCTGCGCGAGCAGACGCGGACGGACCGTCTTGTCTCCGTTGGCGGTGATGAACACAATCGGGATGTCCTGCTGGCGGCGGATCAGTTCCTGCTGCAGTTCGGGGCCCGACATGCCGGGCATCGCGACGTCGAGGAGCAGACAGCTCGTCTCGCTGACGAAATCGGACGCGAGGAACGCTTCGGCCGACGAGAACGCCTCGGCGGAAAAGCCTAACTCGCGCAGCAAGTCTGGCAGCGACTCACGCACGGACTCGTCGTCGTCGACGACCGACACCAGTGAACGCTTGGCCATCATGAGTGCCTCAGTACGGGTGCCGCGTCGTGACGGTCTCTGCACAGCGGGGAATGGAAAACAAGAAGGTAGCACCAGGTTCGTCGTTGCATGCGGCCCAGCTGAGCACAATCACCGCTCGTTTTGCCGTACATAGTTGGAGGATGCGCCACTTTGCCGGCGAACGTCTATGAGACCTTGGTATTGCCACCGGCACACTCGGTCAAGGCTCTGCCCGTCATGAATGCCTCATTACGGGTGTTGCGTCCGTGACCTTCTCTGGATCGCGGGGAACCAAAAAAGCGAAGGTGGCACCTGGCCCATCATTCCGCTCTGCCCAGAGACGGCCATGATGTCTTTCGATGATGGAGCGACTGACGGAGAGTCCGATCCCCATCCCGTCACGTTTTGTTGTGTAGAAGGCGTCAAACAGCTTGTCCACGACCTGAGGGTCGACTCCGATGCCGGCATCCCGCACGGTCAGTCGCACGCGATCACCGTCCATCTGTTCTGTTTTGACCAGCAATTGACGCGGGCGATCGTGCACGTCAACCATCGCGTCCGAGGCGTTACGGAGCAGGTTGAGGATGACCTGCTGGAGCTGGACACGGTCGCCGGTGAGGTTCGGGAGATCGTCGGCGAGCTCCGACTGAAGCACGACGCGGTTTCGCTGAAGCTCACTCCGCGACAGCGTAATGACCTCCCGCGTGGCTTCGTTCAGATCGACCGACTCCAGCGAGAACTCCTTCTTGCTGAAGAGAGCGCGTAGCCGCGTGATTACATCCGAAGCGCGGTTGCCATCGCGAATAGTCCGCCTCGCGGTCTCGCGCGCGCCCTCGACGTTCGGCGGATTGGCATCCAACATCCGAAGACACGTACCGGCGTTGGTGATGATGCCCGACAGCGGCTGGTTAACCTCATG
>DASTDR010000713.1:0-2039 GCA_035710265.1 Gemmatimonadales bacterium
CCGTAGGGGCGGCTGGCGCCGAGGATCCCGAGGCGCCCGGCATACCAGCCGTCGGAGAGGATGAAGCCGATGACATTGACTCCTGGGTGGCAGAGCTCAGTCACGTCGTGGACGTGGAACGACACGTGCTTGTCGTAACTGTCCGCGCCGGGTCCGAGCATCTCGTCCGAAGCGGCCGTCCCGTTGATCTCAGCGTGGTAGATGCCCTGCGCCGTCGCGAACAACCGCGCGCGAACGGGACGCACGGGCAGTTCGAACCGCTGCCGGATGTACGGTGCAGGCAGCAGCCGATCCTCCGGTGGCGTATCGATTCGCAGCGTGAACAGCTCCTGGAACGTCGACGCGCCGTCGGCGCGGACGGACTCCTGTTGCGGCTCGATCCACGGCGCCGTCCACGCCGACGGATCCAGCAGGGTGGTCTCGAAGCTCGACGTGCCCCAGGGTGTCGGCTCCTCTGACCGATTGGTCCACACGCGAACCCGCCACTCGTAGACGGTGTCCGAATCCAGCCTCAAACCTGGTACCTCCACAAGCACGGATGCCGACGAGGCGACTCGGCCGGTGCGAGCGACCTCGAGTCCGCCGCTGTCCACTTCGAGCTCGTAGGCGATCTGATGCACGTCTCGTTCGCTGGCCGCGTCGATTGCCCACGAGAATCGCGGCTGATCCGTCCACAGGCCAATCGGCCGGACCATCTGCTCGACCGAAAGGTCACAGATGGTCGGTGTCTCACGGGGGCTCGAGCCCCGGGCAGCGTCGTCGATGGTGGTCATGAGGAACCCAAGCCGTTTCAATCCGAATGAGCATTCTGATTCTGAAACCGTAGCGCTGGACCGCCAAAGCGGGCAAGCTGTTGACAATGAGTACGACGCCAACCTCCAACGCGGCGGCTTTCCTGGAGCCGCGCCAAGCCCGTAGCCGGCGCTCGTGGGAGCGGGTGCTGGACGCTACGCGCGATCTGCTGATCGCCCGTGGACGTGCGGACTTCGCAATCGCGGACGTCAGCAACAGCGCCGGCGTGTCGATCGGCAGCATCTACGGTCGTGTGCCCAGTAAGGCGGCCCTGCTCGAAGCCGTCCACGAGCGCGAGATGGTCCGCATCGATGAGGAGACCGTAGCGGCTATGGCTGCGGCAGCAGAACAGGGGGACGACCTAGCAGCGTCGGTGACCGCGCTCGTCGAGGCGCGAGTGCGAGCTCTCGAGGGGAACGCCCCGCTGCTGGTCGCCGTCATCAGGATCGCGGAAGAGTATCCCGCCGTCGCGCGTCGCGGCATCGCGTCCGGACAGATCGCACAGACGGCGTTCATCGGCGCGCTGGCGTCGATCTGCATCCGGAATCGCGTCGACTGCGACGAGCCGGAACTGGCGTGGTGCGAGGAGGTCGTCTACAGCGTCGCGTCCCGGCAGGTCGGCATCGGGCTCGTGGCCCAGGGTGGCCCTCAGCAGCGCATGACCGACGCCCAGCTGGTGAGCTTCCTCACGTCGACCGTCACCTCCTTCCTCCGCCGCGAGGAGCTCGACCACCGTTGATCACCGGTGCTCCCGCACATCAACAGCACTGCTGTCGGGTATCAGCGCTTCCGAGGTTGTGCCGACCGCATCGGTGAGATCATCAATGAAACCGAATGATCATTCGGATACTGATTCGCGACCAAGAAAGGTCCCATGTCTCGATGGACGCGACCTGGGGCGCGTGACGCTTGGAGCGATTGAGGCGGCCGCGCGGTCTTCCCGGACGGGCCGCTCGTCGATCTGCCGATCAGAGAACTCGAGTAGTAGGAGGATCAGTGACTGGACACACATCACCCGGCGGTACTTCGACGGGCACTGTTGAGCGCTTGCGCGTCGGTATTCTCGGCGCTGGGGGTATCGCCGAGCGTGCGATGGTCGACCCGGCACGGGATGTCGACGGTGCCGAGGTCGTGGCGATCGGCGCACGGGACCCGCACCGGGCTGCCGCGTTCGCGGACCGGCTCCAACTGCCGATCGCCGGTGACTACGACACCCTGCTCTCCCACCCCGACATCGACCTGGTGTA
>DASTDR010000714.1:0-3313 GCA_035710265.1 Gemmatimonadales bacterium
TGGAGGCGTGGCGCTGCCTGGCGCGCTGGCGGCGAAATATCTGGGCGCTCCACGGGAATGGGCATGGCAGTGGGTGTTTCCTGCGACGCGCTTCTACGTGGATCGGGCAACCGGTGAGCGGCGTCGACACCATCTGCACGAGACGGTCGTTCAGCGAGCGGTCAAGGATGCCGTTCGAGCCGCGGGCATTGCCCGTCCGGCGACCTGCCATTCGCTCCGGAGCGTATCGGCATAGTACCCACCTGTCAGAGACGGCTCATTTCAAAGGCAACTCGTCTTGTCCACGGATCGGGCGTGGGAGTTTGCGGCCGGCGTGGACGGCTTGGATTCTCGCCTGCACTGCGGGTCGTTGCAGGTCGACTCGCTCAATCACCCAGGGCGCACAGGCGACGACTTGGGTGGCAGGCAGCACGCCGTCGGCGATGAGATGCTTGATGACCGTGTTACTGACCCCGAGTTCGCGCGCAGCGGCCTCCAGTGGCAACCACGTTCCATCGTGATGATAGTTGGGGAGTCGCCGGCAGTATCGCACGTTCGACACATGATGGACGCGCCACGTCTTGCCTTGCCCCGTTCGATATCCGAGGCGATTGAGGACGACCGCGATCGTCTTGTCGTCGCAGATTTTTGACAGCTCCGTGATGAGTTCCACCGCTTTGTCATCGGCCACTCGCCGGTGGTGGCCGGTCCCGTTGCGCGCGACGCGGAGCTCGGTATGCACGCCACCTTTCCAATGCAGATGCAGCAGATGCTGGCGCGGGTCGTCACTCGGAGTCACGACAATGTCTTCGAGCACGGTTCGCAGAATACGTTTCTTCAGTTCCACCGGGGCGTCGGCAAGCTGCCATAGCAGACGCAGATCGGCCCCGAGCTCGAGGAGACGGGCTCGCTGTGCGTCACTCAAGGGCTCGGGCGTCTCGCGAAGCGTCTGGAGCCGCGCCTCGACGTCAGCGACCTGCGCGAGCGCGTGGTTCCACCGTTGCTCGAGTTCGCTCGCGACCAGGCGGTTCTCGGGGTCGACCGCATCGAATTGACGCTGGGCGCGTCGCGCTTCATATCTCGCCTTTTCCAAGGCCAGTTCAACGGCGCGACGTTTCGTCTCGTCGTCGTGCAGCGCCTCGTGCATCGTGGTCAGCGCCGCGTCGACGCCCGCCGGCTGAATTGCGTCCAGCACTTGCTCGATCACGGCACGGTCCACACGCAGACTTCCGATCGAGAGACAGGCGGCGGTTCCCCGATCCACACGGCCGCCATGGCACGCGTACCGAGGCACCTGCCCACCCGTGCCGCTATACGCGACAAAGAGGCGACGGCCGCAGCGTCCACACCGGAGCACTCCGGACAGCAGCGCGGATCCACGCCGTGCCGACCCAGGCTGCGGAGCATGTCGTCGCGACACGTTAGCCTCCAGCATGCGTTGCGTCTGCCGATACTCGGCCCACGTAATGTACCCGTCGTGGTGGTCGGGAAGGAAGACCGTCCATGCCTCCGGCGCTTTTCGCCGGCGCGTGGTGCGCGTGCGTCCGTCGGTCACCGTGGTCGTCATCCCGGTCCGCCCGTACGCGAAGGCGCCGGCGTACTGCGGATTGCGGAGGATCTGGTGGATGCGGCTCTGCGTGGGCAGTCGCCACACGACCTCGTGTCCCGCGGTCCCGCGAACGACTTCGGGCATGCGGATCTGTTCGTCCCGAAAGTACAGCAGCGTTTGGCGCGCACTCCCGAGTTCGCGAAACTTCTGAAACACACTCTGAATCGCCACCTGGATTTGACGGTTGGGCGACTTCTCCACGCGATTGTCGGCCGTGCGGACAAAGCCGACGGGCACTTCCCACATCACACAGCCCCGCCGCACCTTCTGCTCGAAGGCCTCGCGGGCCCGCTGGCGAAAGAGGCTGAGCTCAAACTCACTCATGGTGCCTTTGAGCCCGAGGAGGAGGCGGTCGTTAATCAAGCGCGGGTCGTAGATCCCGTCATCATCGACCAAGACCGTCTCCGTCATGCCACAGAGATCAATCAGGTGGTGCCAGTCGCGATTGTTCCGGGCCAAGCGCGATGCCTCCAAGGCAAACACGGCCCCGACGGTGCCCTCGCATACCGCCGTCAGCAGGCGACCGAAGCCCGGCCGCGCCTGCTTCCCCGAGCCACTCGTCCCCAGATCGTCGTCGATGACGACCACCCGCACGAAGCCGAGGTGGCGGGCGCGATCCGCGAGGCCGTACTGCCGTTGCTGGCCTTCGCGGTGATGGCGGACCTGCTGCAGGCTCGACTGCCGGACATAGACGTACGCCGCACGCTCAAGATGATCGGGCCGAATCTTGTCGCTCATCGTGACTCCTTGACGTGGCCTCGCCCTGCAGGACGGCGCGCAGGAGCTGGCCGATCAGATCGCCGCATTGGCGTTGCACGAGATCCGGGAGGGCGTGCCACACCTCGTGGCGGTCGAACGTCAGGGGCCGTTGCGTCGGGCGACGCACCAGGCGGTCGCGCATCGTCACCTCCTGTGCATTGAGGAGCGCCTTGGCCAGTCTCCACCGCGCGCGGCGCGGCCAGCCAAGGCTGACTGTCTAGAAGCTCCCGGAGGGCCCACAGCGCCGACACCGCGATGCGGGGCTGCGCTTCATCCGTGAGCTGCTGACAACACACAGGATCCAACATCCAACTGGGGACGGCGATCTGAACGTCGTCACGCAGCTTGACGACGAGGCTGTCCGTCGAAGCGCGCCGGAGCCGACGGAGGATCTCTACATGTTCGCCGTGGAAGGGATGGTGACGATAGTGAATGACGGCTGGGAGTGATTCATGAGCAGTGTGAGGATGCGCTGCGGCATTCATTTGCGACGCACCTGCTGGAGGCCGGGTACGACATTCGAACGATCCAGGAATTGCTGGGGCATCGGGACGTGAGCACGACGATGGTGTATACGCACGTGCTCAATCAGGGAGGACGGGGAGTGCGGAGCCCGCTGGATCGGCTCGTGGACGGTCGGGCGGAGCGGTGACGCGCTATGCAGCGGCGGCTACTACCTGCGTCGGCGCTACGGAGACCTGCATGTCAGAGCGGTCCGTCGCCGCAATCCAGCTCGAACCTGTTCCTGCCCAACCACTTCCCTTTGATTGAAGCGACTCACTCTTCGCGCTACACTGCGCCCGTCGCAGAAATATCTGTTTATCGAGTTCTGCCGACTACTCGTTAGACATCGCTGGTACCAACAAGCTCATTCATCACGCTACACTGCTTCGTGCTCCTGCCGAACGCCGATGACGCTGTCATCGATCCGACCAAGCTTCGCGACTACCTCTTGTCGACGGTGCA